>URLU01000072.1 GCA_900548765.1 uncultured Lachnobacterium sp. | reverse complement strand
TGAGCCATGGATGGCGAATGCGCCAAAGTGTCCAACAAAAGCTGCCAGTGGCAGGTTTTGTCGGTCGAGCGGTTGCGTCAAGTTATTAATACTTAAATCAGAATGTTTAGAAAATCTTATATCCATAACTCGTCACCAATTCCAACCTGCCCCTGTACAATATCCTAGATACCATCCTAGACACCATTATCTTCAAAATCCCTTTTGAAACCCGCCCCAAAATACATTTAAGAAAGGCACAAAAATGAGCACTCACGCAAAACTCTACGGCATAGGTGTCGGGCCCGGCGATCCGGACCTCATGACCCTAAAAGCCATAAACACAATAGAAAATTCAGAAGCAGTAGTCCTACCATCCTCCACCAGGAAAAAATGCTACGCCTACAAAATAGTAAGCCAGGTAATCCCGGCTCTGGAGGAGAAGAAGCTGCTATTCTGCGACTTCCCAATGACAAAAGACAGGTCAGAGCTTGAGAGAGCCCATGACGCCATAGCAGCCCAGATAGAGGAGCAGCTACAGCATGGAAAATCAGTGGCTTTCCTCACAATCGGCGACCCTGCGATTTACTCCACCTACACATACATTGATGAGAGAATCAGACAGCGTGGCTACGACACAGAAATGGTGAGCGGTGTGCCATCCTTCTGCGCAGTGGCAGCGGCACTTGGCATATCCCTAGGGGACAAGAATGAAGAGATACATATTATTCCTGCTTCCTACGCAGTGGAGGAGTCGCTTAAGCTTAGCGGTACAAAAATATATATGAAATCCGGACAAAAATTAAAAGAGCTTAAGCAAGCCCTTTTAAAACCTGATTTTGTACAAACAAATCAAATGGTATATTGTGTTTCCGATTGTGGATTAAGCACCGAAAAACGCATGTATGGCGTGGAAAACCTCGACACCGATGCAGGCTACCTTACCATAGTGATTGTGAAACATAGTAAGTAATTTAAAATTCCCACATTTAAGCCTGCGCATATCAGCAAAGCATAATGTGGGAATTTTATTATTTAAACATCAGCTCCCAAGGCAGTGTGTCAGCCCATCCCTCGGTGCTGAAACCATCCCTGATGCAGTCGCAGTAATATTTCATCTTGTCATAAAGCACTGTGTCCGGGGCAAACTGGCTGTCATCTGTTATTCCGCTTAAAGCGTTATTCATGACAGTTCCAAACAACTCCGCCCGGTCCTCTGTGGCATAGGTTGTGCCGTAGGCGTCTATGAAATACTTGCTGTATTTACCATAATCCGGATTGTTTTCATAATTATCGTAGGATTCCAGATAGGCGAAATCATCAGGATTATAGGTGTTCCATTTTTTCTCTGAAAAGACGATATCGTCCTTATACTGCGATAAAAATTCAAGCCGCCTGTCGATAAGATGGGCTATCTCGTGGTTCACAGTGTAATCCCAGTTCCAGCAGTAATTTGCATCCAGCACAATTACAATATGCGAGTTTATATTGGTAACAAAACCGCTGGCTTCTGAAATTGTGCCATTGTTGTTGCCGGAAATGTCTCCGGTAATGTAGAGACGGATTCCCTCGTTGGTGCCAAAGCAAAGCTGGGTGAAAAAATCCCTGGGATAGCAGTCAAATATCTGCTCCAGCGAGCCAAGAGCCTCTGATAGGGTAGATACATCATCATTCTGCTTTAAATTATAGTAGTCGAGGCTGTCAGGAACCTCAGCCCCCATATATATTTCGATGTTATACTTTTCTTCCAGCTCTGTTGCACGGTCATTTAGGGCTGTAAGCTCTCCCCAGTCATAAATATCTGTATTTTTTACCCTTGTCACATCATGCCCGAAATCGTCAGGATATTCCGTTACGATTGCGCGGGCTCTGTCCAGCGAGTTTGCAGTGCCTGCAGCAACCGCATTCTGTACGTCGGTTATATTAGAATAGCTCTTGATTTTTACACCAGTATCATTTTTCGCCTCATCAATATTCCAGACCAATAGCTTTGGCATGCAGTCGGCTGTGTATACCAGGAAAAATGCACAGTTGTTCTGCTCCATATATACGCAGTCAGGAGAAAAAATCTGATAGTCATTGCTGCCGTAGGTGCCACAGCTATAGCCGAAGGAGCTCACCACACCGTTATCCGGTGAGTAAAGATAATAGTAGTTGCTGTGATTGTCACTGTCGGTAAAAATGGATTTTTCGGCATGGAGCAGCACCTTGTCATCTGCAATTATCTGCGCTGCCTGTATTTTCTCCTGAGAGAAAAAGGTGTCATCACCATCAAAAGTATGGTAGACCCAGATGTTATTGTCCGAATCTATTCTTGACACAAGGCTGTTCTCTGCAAGGTCATAGGATGAAAAATCATCCCCTTGTATATAAGTGATGAAATCATTGCCTGCGGTGCTGTAGACTGCAGCTTCATTTTGCAGAGTGTCCTTGTTTACACCATAGGTCAGATAGTAGTTTCCATTAGTCGATACATCCAGAAGCTGTGGCTCATATAGAGGAAGGGCTGTCTGGCTTGTGGAAAAATCATCCGCTGACATTGACACCAGGTTTCCGCCATCATCTATATAGAGGATAAGCTTTGAATTATAGCCGGAATAATATGTAATCACAACATCTGTGGAGCAGGCGATGGTGTCTGTCAGCTTTAAGTCAGTGTCGTATATGTTTATGCAGGCATCTGCCGAATTGTAGAGGAAAAGTCTGTCGGCTAAAACCTGATAAGAGTCACACACGATATCCTCGTGGGACAGCCTGGCACTTATTTTGTTGCGCCAGGGGTCATACACCTCAAAGGAGTACTCATACTCCGGCTCAGTTTTGGTGATAGACTGTACCAGGTCTGAGGAATAAGAACCCTGACCAATCATAAGGATTTTGTTGCCAAAACGGGCAATGCTGTTGTAGGGCTTTCCTTCAAAAGCGACATTGTCAATCTGATACAGACCATTCGCAGAGGAAACAGGCGAAGCATTATCCCAGAACCCAGGCGAATCATAGAGAATGGCATACTGCGCCTCTTCACTTTTGAAATAAAAAGCAATATCTGAGCCTGAACAGGCTGTCAAGGTAAAAGTCGAGCATGCGATAGCAGCAAGGCATGCTATTTGCGATAAATGGTCTTTTAACATAAATTAACCTCTATTAATTTGTTGTCCTTTTAGAAACACGGGCAGTAGACTCTCTCTCTATAAGTGTAGGCCGGAGAAGAGTCTTGCTGATCGATATATGATGAATTAAGGAATTCAAAATAATATATGCACATTTGCCCAATTCGTTACGCTCCTGCCGGATTGTTGTCAGGGGCGGTGTTAAAGTGGCTGCAAGTGGAATATCATCAAAACCAACCACGCTGATATCCTCCGGCACCCTGAAGCCTCTGGCTGTACATTCGTTAATTACACCCCTTGCAATCAAATCGCTTCCGCATATGATTGCTGTAGCACCTGCGGATAAGAAACCCGGAACGTGGTATTTAGCACTGTCAGATACGTAATAACCATAAGCTATCAGGTCTTTATCTACTGACAATCCTTCTTTTTCCATGGCAGACACGAAAGCCTCCTGTCTGTTGTCAGAAACCATGGAATACAGTGAGCCGTTTAAAAAGGCAATCTTTTTGTGACCAAGCTTGTGCAGATGGTTAACCGCCTTGGCAATGCCCTCGTAACTGTCTGTGCCGATATAACACACATTAGGGTTGTCTGGTATAAAGTTGTCCAGAAGTACAGATGGCATTGTGGTGTTGTTTAATTGCTGCATCCATTCATCATGCAGGGCAAAACCCATAAGAAAGGCACCGCAGTATCCGTTTTTTAATAAGAAGGTGTCATATTTTTCTTCTGCCTGAATAGAAGATGTGACAGGAATAATGTCTACATCCCACTTATGTCTGAATGCATTCTGCTTGAAACCAAGAACCAGATCATAGCCAAATTCATCAATTGATTCGTAGTCCATATTCTCAATGAGAATACATAGCTTGCGGTTTTCCTCCTTTTTTGAACGCTTGGTGCTGTATCCCATTTCAACAGCAGTGTCAAGAACCATCTGACGGAGCTCTTCGCTTATATCGCTTGCTCCATTAAGTCCTTTTGAAACAGTACTGACAGAAACTCCAAGTCTGTTTGCTATATCTTTAATGGTTGCCATTTTACTTTTTCCTTTCGTACTATTATCACTCGGTATAAACATACATTAATTATAAGGTGACAATTCAAGTAATTCAATATTTTCGAAAAAATTAATACTTTTTATTGTTAATATATACAAAAAGTGAACTTGAAAAACGTAAAAAGTGGCAAAAATAAGTTTGAACAGGTAAAAATCATTGACTTTTATGCTTATAGAAACTAAAATTAACTCAGATACGAAAAAACACGAAACGTAAGGAGAGCCAATATGGAGACCGGGGAGTTTACCAGAGGTTGTGGAATTCTTCTCTCTATATCCAGTCTTCCATCACCGTATGGAATAGGGACAATGGGAGAGGCAGCGTTTCGATTTATCGATCTACTGACAGACTTGAAGCAGAAATACTGGCAGGTTCTTCCAATAGGACCAACCAGTTACGGCGACAGCCCATATCAGCCATTGTCATCATGCGCAGGCAATATATACTTTATCGATTTGGATAAACTGGTAGCTGATGGATTACTTAGTACTGATGAGATAAGGTGCTTCAATTGGGGCAGTGATGATACAGAAATCGACTACGCAGTATTGTTTACAAACCGCAAGAAGATTTTACAAAAAGCATTTGAAAGATTTGACATAAATGCACAAGAATTCTGCGATTTTAAAAAAGAAAACTCAGGCTGGCTTGGTGATTATTCACTATTTATGGCACTGAAAAATGACAATTTGAACAAAAATTGGACCGAGTGGCCGCAAGAGTTTAAAACAAGGCAACCGGTTGCGCTTGCAAATTACCAGAAAACACATTATAATGAAATCAGTTTTTGGGAGTTCTGCCAATACGAATTCTTCAAACAGTGGGCAGAAATGAAGCAATACGCTGATTCGAGAGGAATACAGATAATAGGAGATGTATCCTTTTTCGTAGGATTAGATAGTGCAGATGTGTGGGCAGCACCCTCACAATTCCTGATTGACGCAAACGGTAAACCAAGTGTAGTTGCTGCAGCTGTTCCAGACAAGTTTTCGGAAGCTGGTCAGATATGGGGAAATCCAATGTATGACTGGAAACAGATGGAAACAGATGGATTTGAATGGTGGAGACAGCGAATCAGGATAAGAAAAAAACAGTTTGATATTATAAGAATCGACCACTTCATAGGAATGGTTAAGGATTACACCGTATTGTCGGACGCTGAAAGTGCCCTGAGTGGCAAATGGGTGAAAGGTCCAGGTAAGAAACTGGCGGATGCTTTGAAGACAGAGCTTGGTGATACAAGGATTATCGCAGATGACTACACCGGAGCAGCACTTTTGCCGGGAGTTAAAAAGCTTCTTTCAAAGACAGGCTGGATGGGAACGAAAGTTCTGATGTTTGCTTTTGATGGCAACACAGCAAACGAACATCTGCCACATAATTATGTGAACAGTCAGGTTGCTGTATACTGTGGTACACATGACAATGAGACCATAGTAGGAACCTTTAGGGATAAGACAGAATATGAGTTAGCTTACTTATATCAATATCTCAATATATCCTGCAAGGAAGAAATTCCTGATGCCATCATCAGAGCGGCATATGCCAGCATAGCTGATTTGGCAATTATCCAGATGCAGGACATTCTAAAGCTTGGGAATGAAGCGAGAATGAATGAACCGTCAACAGTTGGCTGTAACTGGAGATGGAGACTGGGACAGGAGAAACTCGATGAGAGCAGGATAGCCTGGATTAGAGATCTGGCTGCGGTCTACCGCAGATAAATATGTTATAAGATGCTCGGCATTTTATATAGATACTTTTTAAAAATACATTTATAAGGAGAGGAAAAGTATGAAAAAGAAAGTATTAGCTTCATTACTTGTAGCTTCAATGATGGCTACAATGGTAGCTGGATGTGGAAGCAAAAAAGACGCACCAGCAGACAACAACGCAACAACAGGGGACACACAGGCAGCTGACGCTGCAGCAGATGACAGCGCTTCATCTGAGGATGCAATCGCAAACCTCATCGCAGCTACAGACGGAACAGTATCACTTGACTTATGGTGCTCTGAGACAGAGGCTTACCAGACAGTTATGGCTGACTTAGTAGAGAAGTTCAAAGAGACATATCCAGATGTTGATTTCGATATCACAATCGGAGCTGTATCAGAGTCAGATGCTAAGGATCGTGTGCTTGAGGATGTTGAGGCAGCAGCTGATGTATTCGTATTCGCAGATGATCAGGTAAATGAGCTTGTAAAGGCTGGAGCACTTCAGAGTGTAGATGCTACATTTACATATGACCCAGCAGAGACAAATACTGAGGAGACTGTTGCAGCTGCTTCTCAGGACGGAAAATTATATGCTTACCCATTAACAGCTTCTAATGGATACTTCTTATACTACAATTCAGAGTATCTTTCAGAGGAAGATGTAGCTTCTTGGGAGTCACTTACAGCTAAGGCTGACGAGCTTGGAAAGAAAGTTGGTATGGACGTTGGAAACGGCTGGTATATATACGGATTCTTCGCAGGAGCTGGATGTGAGCTTTCTATGAACGAGGATCAGTCAAATACTTGTGATTGGAACAATGAGACAGGTGTTGCAGTTGCTAATTCAATCATGAACATTGCTTCACAGCCATCATTCCTCGCACTTGGAGATGCAGATGCTCAGGCACAGTTACCAGATGGCGACTTAATCGCATATGTTTCAGGAACATGGGATGCAGGAATCTTCGAGGAGAACTACGGAGATGGATATGCAGCAGCAAAGCTTCCTACATTTGATGTAGACGGAAAAGCTACACAGATGGGATCTTACGCTGGATACAAGCTTGTTGGTGTTAACCCTTACTCTGAGTACACAGGATGGGCAATGCTCCTTGCTGAGTTCTTAACAAGCCAGGATAGCCAGGAAGCAATCGCAGCAGCTACAGGTGAGGGCCCAGCTAACATCGAGGCAGCTAAGACAATCGAGTCACCAGCTCTTGCAGCACTTGTAGAGCAGTCAGCATATGCTGATCAGCAGGTTGTAGGTCCAAAGTTCTGGGATCCAGCAAAAACACTTGGTACAGTTCTTGTAGAGGGAACAGATGATGTTCAGGGAGCTCTTGATTCAGCTGTAGAAGGAATTACAGCTGCTCCAGACGCTGAGTAATATTAGCTTATAACAATGAAACAAAATAAATTAGTAACCCACACTTTATGTGTGGGTTGCTGATGATTTTAAACTACACTATTGCAATGTTTTAACTCTGCAAAAGGAGTTCGCTATGAAAAAATTTTTTGAATCAATTAAAAAATATTTTTGCGATTTCGGTGAAAGTCTCGCAAAGGGTGATATCTTTACCAAGTTATCACTGTTTATTTTTGGACTTGGCTACATGGCTAAGGGTCAGGTTGTAAAGGGTATTCTTATGACTGCTCTCGAAGCAATTATCATATTCTTCGAGATTGTATTAGCTGGACCATATATGGCTAAGCTTGGTACACTTGGTACCGTTCAGCGTGAGGAGACATTGGACTTAACTACTCTTCAGAAGACAGTTAATGATTATGATAATTCATTATTAATCCTGCTTTACGGGGTTATTGGTGTGCTTGTTCTTATTGCATTTATTTTCCTGTTAATAAGCAACGTAAAGGCAGTATATCGTATTCAGAAAATGAAAGAAAATGGAGAGCATGTCAATACATTCTCAGAGGATGTTAGGGCTCTCTTTAATGGTAAATTTTATATAACATTATTGACATTACCAAGTATAGGTGTCCTTCTTATGAATGTAATACCTATCATATTTATGGTATGTATCGCATTTACTAACTATGATCAGAATCACCAGCCACCATCATACTTATTTACATGGGTAGGCTGGACTAATTTCAAGAATATTATGAATTTTGGTGCCGGTGGTGATTTCGCATATGCATTCATCAGAATTCTTGCTTGGACACTTATCTGGGCTGTACTTGCTACATTCACTACTTTCATCGGTGGTGTATTACTTGCACAGCTCATCAACCACCAGAACACAAAATGCAAGAAAATGTGGAGATCATTATTCATGATTACAATTGCTATTCCACAGTTCGTAACACTTCTTCTCATCAGTAAGATGTTTGGAAATTACGGAATTGTAAATACATTCTGCAATAATATTGGACTTACAGATTTGATGCATAAATGGGGTTGGGTAAGCCAGGCGTTAGATTATATACCTTTCCTAACAAAACCAGGCTGGTCACATATCACAATCATTCTCGTAAATATCTGGGTTGGTGTTCCGTATCAGATGCTTATTGCAACAGGTATTCTTATGAACATTCCTAGTGATCAGATTGAAAGTGCCCGAATTGATGGCGCTAACAAGAGACAGATTTTCTGGAAAATTACAATGCCTTATGTAATGTTCGTAATGGGACCTAGCTTGATTACATCTATTGTTGGTAATATTAATAACTTTAACGTTATTTATCTTCTTACAAATGGAGCTGCGGCTACAAGTAGTAGGTTTGCAAATGCGACTGCAAAAGAGACAGACCTTCTTATTACATGGCTGTTTACATTAACAAACGATTATTCGAACTTCAAGATGGCATCAGTAATTGGAATTATTACATTTATTGTATGTGCTTTGATTACGCTGCTTAGTTACACAAGAATGATCAGTGGTGATAAAGAGGAGGAATTCCAATAATGAAAAAAACAATGAATATTATTATCAGACACGTTGTGTTGGCATTACTGGCATTTATCTGGCTTATTCCGATTGCCTGGCTCTTTGTTACATCACTTAGTTCATACAAGGGAGTAAATTATAGACATTTCTTCCCTACAGAATGGTCGATAGATAATTATGCACAGTTGTTTTTTAGACCAGACACTGCAGCGAATTTTCCTGCATGGTTTAAGAACTCGTTAATCATTGGTGTATTTACATGTATTATTTCCAGCTTCTTTGTACTTATGGTTTCATATGCATTCAGCTGTATGAGATTTAAGGCAAGAAAGCCACTGATGAGTTTTTCAATTATTCTTGGAATGTTCCCAGGCGTGCTTTCTATGATTGCTGTTTACTTCGTATTAAAGCTGCTTGGACTTACAGACAGCTTAGTTGGACTTATATTTGTATACTCAGCAGGTTCCGGACTGGGATTCCTGATATGTAAGGGATTCTTTGATACAATCCCTGTTTCACTCAGAGAAGCTGCAAAGCTTGAAGGTGCATCAGAGTTTACAATTTTCTCAAAGATTGTAATTCCATTGTCAAAGCCAATGATTGTATACACAGTTATCAATTCATTCCTGACACCATGGATGGATTTCGTAATGGCAAGACTTATGATTAAATCTAAGGATTCTGCCGACTGGACAGTTGCGATTGGACTTTTTAATCTGTTACAGAGATCTCTTATTGGAGATTATTTCTCAATATTCTGTGCAGGTGGTATTATTGTAGCTATTCCAATTTCAATACTTTTCATAATCATGCAGAAGTTCTATGTAGAAGGAATTACTGGTGGTGCCGTAAAAGGTTAAAAGTTATCATTATGGACTCACTTCTATTGAGGAGTGGGTCCTTTTTTACTTTATTTGTCAAAGTTGGATGTGGCTTCTTTGGAGGCTGTGGGGGTATGGCTGTGCAAGCCTTGTCTGCTTTTGGTTCCGGGTTACGGATATAACGTTTTCTAAATGTTCTGATGGTGGTTTTGGCAAGGGGACGCAAGCACAAAAGACGAACCGTCCATGGTTCGGCTTTTGCTCTCGGCAACGTCCTGTTGCCGAGTTGCTGGGAAACGTACAGAACATTAAGAAAATGTAATATCCTTCACAAGGAACCCAAAGCAGACAAGGCTTGCTCAGCATACCCAT
>URLU01000071.1 GCA_900548765.1 uncultured Lachnobacterium sp. | reverse complement strand
GATTGAGGACTACATCAACTCATGTAAATATGCCGCTCTTTCCAGCAATAAAATCCTTGTAAATAAAGAGGAACTTGAAGAGCTTATTCAGGAGTTAAGGACAAAGACCCCAGAGGAAATCAAAAGATACCAGAAAATTATCAGTAACAAGGAAGCAATTCTTGCCGACGCTCAGGCTAAGGCAGACCAGATTATTGCCCAGGCCCAGATTCAGACTAATGAGCTGGTAAGTGAGCACCAGATTATGCAACAGGCATACGCTCAGGCTAATGAGGTGGTACAGATTGCAACCAAACAGGCGCAGGAGATTCTTGATAATGCTACAAATGAAGCAAACAGTCTCAGAATGGGAGCTATGTCATACACAGACAGCCAGCTCAAGGGCATAGAGGATATACTTGCCAATTCTATTGACACAACCAAGGCAAGAAGCGAGAACCTGATTAATTCTTTACAGGAATATCTGGATGTAGTTTCGGCAAATCGTGCCCAGTTGTTCCCACAGGAGCAGGAACCAGAACAGCCAGCTTCCAAAGCTGTTGATACCACAGATGACTCAGGCTTAGCCAAAATTGACATAACCAATATCTCTGTATCATCTGAGGAAGAATAAAACTAATATTGAAAGTATGACTGTAACAGCAGACAGAAGTATTTTGGTCAGCATATAGTTCATAGGGCTTATATCTGTATCATCCATAATGGATTTTGCCTGGGCAAAGCAGGAAAGTCCTCCAAAGGATGCTAAAAACATTGACAGGATGTATTTTGTGTCCGGGGCTGTATCTAAGAGACCTACATTAACTACACCATTAGTTACCTCTACCAGTCCTGTTACAAGACTTACTATCAGGGCATCATTGTACGAAATGAGTTTTATTATCTGTACAATAATAGAAAAAACTACTATATAACCACAAAGTTTAATGAGTGTTTCAAAACCGCTTATTATTCCGGCGTCAATGATTTGCATGTTAATACGAAATCTTGACGCCTTTTTTATTTTTTCCTTTTTAGTATTGTTGTTCTGCTTGTATTTTATTCCATAATACAAAGCCATAATGGCAGACGGAGCATAGAGGATAATAAATGTAACCGCCGTCATGTCTTGCATATTAAGGCACTGGGACAGCATAACCGATGCCACAAAGGATGGACTGATATTGTTAATCAGGGGAAATATGTAATTGGCCTGATTATAGTTTATATATTTGCGTTTATATAAATCAGCAGTTAATTTTCCACCGACCGGGAATCCTAAGCTTAGACCACAGGCTATTAGGACAATTATCATAAGCTTGGAGTCCTTAAAGCCATCAAGCAGCTCTGTTCCCAGCACGATATTTGAAATTATAATGCATGGAAATAACACAGGAAATATATTGTGATACCATAGCATAATTCCATTTAATGAAGCCTCTGTGGCTTTTGCAGGGCAGAGGACAAAGAATACAATAATACTTGCGCAGCTAATAACAAAAAATAATTTTTTCATATTATATTTTATTTAGATAAGGAGACAAATATGAGAGCATTAGAAAATTTAAAACCTGAAAACGTATTTTATTATTTCGAGGAGATTGCAAATATACCTCATGGTTCAAGGAACACAAAGCAGATAAGTGACTATCTTGTAAATTTTGCAAAAGAGAGAAATCTGGAGCATTATCAGGATGAATTAAACAATGTTGTAATTATTAAAGAAGCATCTGAGGGCTACGAAAGTGCAGAGCCAGTCATCATTCAGGGACACATGGACATGGTATGTGAGAAAGAGAATGGCTCAACAATAGACTTTGAGAAGGATGGACTTGAGCTCTATGTAGATGATGGCTTTGTAAAGGCAAAGGACACTACCTTAGGTGGAGATGACGGAATTGCTGTTGCCTATGCCCTTGCCTTACTGGACTCAAAGGAGCTTAAGCACCCAAGACTTGAGGTTGTAATCACAGTGGATGAGGAAATCGGCATGTTAGGTGCTGTAGATATTGATTTATCAATGTTGAAAGGACATATCATGTTAAACATAGACAGTGATGTGGAGGGAGAGTTCCTAACAAGCTGTGCCGGCGGTATGAGCATCAATTCATCAATTCCTGTTACAAGAACTTCCCAGACAGGTCTTGAGACAATTATCACATTGACAGGCTTAGATGGCGGACATTCAGGAGCAGAGATTCATAAGGAGCACGGAAATGCCAATATCCTTATGGGAAGAATACTTGAGAATATCTTTAACGAGCTTCCATTTGGCATCCTTGACATCAAGGGAGGCTTAAAGGATAATGCCATTCCTCGTGAGTGCACTGTAACACTGCTTATTCCGGAAGAAGCCAGAGAAGATGTGACAAGAATTATAAATGCGACAGCTAAGGAGCTTGCTGCAGAGCTTTCAGTCGCAGACCCTGCAACAAGAATTGATTTGTCATTTGGAAATGTTACTGAGAAAAATGTCCTTGACTATGCAAGCGTAAATAAAATAATCCTTTACTTAAGAACTGTTCCAAACGGTGTAATCAACATGAGCCAGGTAATCACTGGACTGGTTGAGACATCATTAAATCTGGGTATTCTTGAACTTAAAGATAATGAGCTCAGCACTTTAACCTCTATCCGAAGCAGTGTTGCTACACGAAAAGATGATTTAAAGAAAAGGGTAATGAATATAATTGAGATGCTGGGAGGTGAGTGCGAGGCAGAGGGAGAATATCCTGCCTGGGAGTACAACGACCACTCAACCTTAAGACCACAGGTTGTAAAGGTATATCAGGAGCTGTTTGGCGAGGAGCCAAAGCTTACAGCTATCCATGCCGGACTTGAGTGCGGAATCCTTTCGGACAAGATTCCAAACCTTGACTGTGTATCCTTCGGACCTACAAACTATGACATTCATACACCAAAGGAGAGATTAAGCATCTCATCAACAGAGAAATACTGGAACTTCCTTGTCAAATTCTTAGAAGAAGCAAAATAAAGCAATATGATGAGATTAGATAAATTTTTGTGTGACTGTCAGGCGGGAACACGTTCTGAGGTTAAAAAAATCGTAAAAGCAGGACGTGTCTCCGTAAATGGCACTTCCGCCAAGGCACCAGATCTTAAAATTGATGAAAGCAAAGACATAATCTGCATTGATAATAAACGGATTTTCTATGAAAAATATTTATACTATATCTTTCATAAGCCGGCTGGCTGTGTCACTGCCAATAAGGACAACCTCCATAAGACAGTCATGGACTATATGCCAGAGGAGTGTAAGAAGGACTGTTCCCCTGTAGGCAGGCTGGATTTGGATACAGAGGGCTTGCTGCTTATCACCAATGATGGTAAGTTAAGCCATGAGCTTTTAAGCCCTGCCCATCATGTTTTTAAAACTTACTACGCAAGGCTCGATAAGCCTGTGCCTTGGAAGGCTGTACAGCTTTTTAAGGAAGGCATGGATATAGGAGATGATAAATTAACCCTTCCTGCTGATTTGGAGATTCTTGACGAGGATTTTCCATCTGCAAGGCTGACCATAAGCGAAGGACGTTTTCATCAGGTTAAGCGCATGTTTATGGCGGTGGGATGCCAGGTGACGTACCTGCGTCGTGAGACCTTTGGCAGCTTAGAGCTTAAAGGCCTGCCTATAGGAAGCTATAAGAAAATAACAAGAGATGACATATAATTTTACCAAGGAGCAAAATATGGCAAATGCTTTTTTACCAATTTCAAAACAGGATATGGAGGAAAGGGGAATAAGCCAGCTTGATTTCGTTTATGTGTGTGGCGATGCATATGTAGACCATCCGTCTTTTGGACATGCAATTATCTCAAGGCTCTTGGAACAGCATGGTTATACTGTCGGAATCATCCCACAGCCTGACTGGAAGGATGATGCTTCTATTTCAGTTCTGGGGGAGCCAAGGCTTGGCTTTCTCGTATCTGCCGGCAACATGGATTCCATGGTCAACCATTATTCTGTATCTAAAAAGAGAAGAGAAAAGGATTCCTTTACTCCCGGTGGAGTTATGGGCAAGAGACCCGATTATGCCACGGTGGTATACTGCAACCTGATCAGGCACACCTACAAGAAGACACCGATTATCATAGGTGGAATTGAGGCAAGTCTTAGGCGAATGGCTCATTACGATTACTGGTCAAATAAGGTCAAGCGGTCTATCCTTTTAGACTCTGGTGCTGACATTATATCTTATGGAATGGGTGAGCGGAGCATAATAGAGATTGCTGATGCCTTAAAATCCGGAATCGACATAAAAGACATTACATTTATAGATGGAACGGTCTTTAAGACCAAGGATGAGTCTATAATATATGATGCAATTAAATTGCCGGATTATGATGTTATAAAAGAGGATAAGCGGTCATTTGCCCAGAGCTTCTATACACAATACTGCAATACAGACCCGTTTGCAGCCAAGAGACTTTATGAGCCTTATGATAACAAAACATTTGTAGTGCAGAACCCTCCTCAGAAGCCTTTGACTCAGGAGGAGATGGATAATACCTACGCTCTGCCATATATGAGGACCTACCATCCAATCTATGAGGAAGCCGGCGGTATTCCTGCAATCAAGGAGGTGAAATTCTCCCTGATTTCCAACCGTGGCTGCTTCGGTGGTTGTAATTTCTGTGCCCTGACCTTCCATCAGGGACGTATAATACAGACCAGATCCCATGAGTCAATCATTGAGGAAGCGAAGCTTATAACTCAGGATAAAGACTTTAAGGGTTATATACATGATGTGGGAGGTCCGACTGCCAATTTCAGACAGCCTGCCTGTAAGAAACAGCTTACCAAGGGTGCCTGTCCCCACAAGCAATGTCTTTTCCCGACACCTTGTAAAAACCTTGAGGTAGATCACTCGGATTATATAAGGCTTTTAAGAGAGTTAAGAAGCCTGCCAAATGTCAAAAAAGTGTTTATACGTTCTGGAATCAGATTTGATTACCTGATCTATGACAAGGATCAGACCTTTTTGAGAGAGCTGTGTGAGCACCATGTAAGCGGTCAGCTTAAGGTGGCACCAGAGCATATCTCCAATGAAGTATTAAGTAAACTGGGAAAACCAAGCGTAGAGGTTTACAACAGGTTTGTCAAAGCTTACTATGACATGAATAAGAAAATAGGCAAGGAGCAGTATCTGGTGCCATACCTGATGTCCTCACATCCGGGTTCAACCCTAAAGGAGGCAATCGAGCTGGCAGAGTATTTAAGAGATTTGGGATATATGCCGGAGCAGGTACAGGATTTTTATCCGACTCCTGCAACAATTTCAACCTGCATGTACTACACAGGACTTGACCCTGCAACACTTAAGCCTGTATATGTGACCACCAATCCTCATGAAAAGGCTATGCAGAGAGCATTAATCCAGTATCGCAATCCAAAGAATTATGATTTGGTGTTCGAAGCCCTCATGAAGGCTGGCAGACAGGATCTGATTGGTTTCGATAAGAAGTGCCTTATCAAGCCAAGACGGGCATTTAATAAAGCTCAGGCTGCTGGCAATGCCCAGAGTAAAGCTTCGGCAGGAAAAGACAGAAGGTCTGTAAAGTCTGGCAGTAGTAAGAATAACTCAGGCAGACCAGTGAATAAAAATGCCACAAATAGAAATGCCACAAATAAAAATACTGCAAACAGTAAAAATGAGACAGGCAGAAACAACGGAATGCACAAAAAGAAAGCTATCCGTAACGTCCATAAAAAGAAGACTAAATAACAAATAAACATATGAAAGAATTCGTAATCAAACCAAATGAAGCCAACCAGCGCTTTGATAAATACTTGAAAAAGCTTTTACCCAACGCTGGTACAAGCTTCATATACAAGATGCTCAGAAAAAAGAATATAACCTTAAATAAAAAAAAGGCTGCCGGAAATGAGGTTGTCGTCTCCGGTGATGTAATTAATGTATTTTTCAGTGATGAGACCTTTGACAAGTTCACAGCCAATACATCTGACTTGCAGGCAGAATTTGAAGCCTTGGCAAAGCTTGACTTATCAGGAATCGAAATCGTAAGTGAGACCACAGATGTGCTTGTTGCGAGTAAGCCTGCAAATATGCTGTCCCAAAAGGCTGTGGACACAGATATATCAGCCAATGAGAGACTGATAGGTTATCTGATAAACACAAATCAGTTAAGCTTTGATGACTTTAAGACCTTTAGACCCTCTGTCTGTAACAGGCTGGACAGGAATACCACAGGCCTCATCCTTATGGGTAAGACCTTAAATGGACTTCAGACCCTGTCAAGTGAGCTTAAGGACAGGAGTATTAATAAGTATTACAGGACTATTGTGTCAGGCCAAATTACGAGTGAAATGACCATAAAGGGTTACCTGACCAAAAACACATCAGCCAACAAGGTGGCTATAACTGATAAAAAACAAAATGCTGACTCACAGTACATTGAAACTGCCTATAGACCTATTTTATGTAATAATGATTTAACCTTGCTTGAAGTTCACCTTATAACAGGTCGAAGCCACCAGATAAGGGCACATTTAGCCTCTATAGGACATCCTGTTGTAGGAGACCGTAAATATGGCGATGAACATATCAACCATCTCTATAGGGATAAATACAGGGTTAAATACCAATTGCTCCATGCCTACAGAATCGAATTTGACAGTGATGACATCGTCACTGCCCAGATGCCGGAGCTATATAATAAAATCATGAGGTAAAAATATGCCAACATGGAATTCAAGAGGTCTTCGAGGTTCAACCTTAGAAGACCTTCTTAACAGAACGAACGAAAAATATCTGGAGAATGGACTTGCACTTATTCAGAAAATTCCAACCCCCATTACTCCAATAAATATAGACAAGGCAAGCCGTCATATAACCCTTGCCTACTTTGACCAGAAAAGTACTGTAGACTACATAGGCGCAGTTCAGGGCATTCCCGTATGCTTTGACGCCAAGGAGTGCAACACAGATACATTTCCCCTTGCCAATATACATGAGCATCAGGTCAGGTTTATGGAAAATTTTGAAAAACAGGAGGGCATAGCCTTTATCCTTATATATTACACCCATAGGGAAGAATACTATTATCTTAGCTTCAAAAAGCTTAAAAAATTCTGGACAAGAGCCCAGAATGGTGATAGAAAAAGCTTTCGGTACGAGGAGCTTGACCCGGACTATTTCCTGCCAAGGATCAATGGTGTGCTTGTCCCATATCTTAATATTCTACAAAAAGATTTGGAATCCAGGGATTGACAAGTTGTATGTAATTAAATATAATTATTTTTATTTCACATGGTAGCACGATACCACTTTACCAAACGAAAGCGAGTCGAGATTATGAAAAATGCAATGTTACATACACCGGATGGTGTGAGAGATATTTATAATGGAGAATGTAAAGCCAAGCTTTTCCTGCAGGACAGGCTGCATAAGGTGCTGTTAAAATATGGTTATCATGATATACAAACACCTACCTTTGAATTTTTTAACATCTTTGGCAGTCAGATAGGCACAACACCATCAAAGGATTTGTACAAGTTTTTTGATAAAGAGGGAAACACACTGGTTTTAAGACCTGACTTTACCCCATCGGTAGCCAGAAGTGCTGCAAAGTATTATATGGACGAGGATATGCCGGTAAAGCTCTGTTACATGGGCAATACTTTTATCAACTCATCTGATTACCAGGGCAGATTAAAGGAGTCCACCCAGTGTGGGGCCGAACTGATTGGTGACAGCTCAATTGCAGGGGATGCAGAGATTTTATCCATGGTTGTAGACTCTTTGCTTGAAGCAGGCTTAAAGAGATTTCAGATTTCTGTGGGCCATGCCCAGTTTTTTGCAGGGCTCATAGAAGCTGCCGGAATTGATTCTGAGCAGGAGGAGACCTTAAGAGAGCTTATCTCCAACAAAAACTTCTTTGGAGTTGAGGAATTTATAAAGGAGCTTAAGCTTAACGATAACTTAAATTATCTGTTTGGGCTCTTAGGAAGCTTTAACTTTAATACCGAAGACATCGATACTGCGAATGAAAAGGCTGCTGATTATCCGACAATACTTGAAGCCTTAAACGGACTTGAAGCCTTATCTGACTACCTCAGGCTTTATGAAATAGACAAGTATATCTCCTTTGAGCTTGGTATCATAAGCAAGCACCATTATTACACAGGCATTATCTTTTCAGGCTATACCTTCGGAACCGGTGAGCCGATTGTAAATGGAGGACGCTACGATAACCTCTTAAGCCATTTTGGCAAAAATTCACCTTCAATTGGTTTTGCCATTGTGGTTGACTCTCTGATGTCAGCACTTGCAAGGCAGAATATTGAGCTGCCTGTATATTCAAATACAGCACTTGTGATTTTTAAGGAAGAAGCTGCCCAGAAGGGAATTGAGCGTGCCAGTGCCTTGAGGAAGCAGGGACTTAATGTGGAGGCTCTGGTGTGGAATCCTGAAAAGACCAGAGATGACTATGCAGCCTATGCTTTAAAGAACAGAATTAATAAAGTAGAGTTTATCGACAATTAAGATTAAGAGGTTTTAGATTATGGAAGAAAATAGATATTTAACCTTTGCACTGGGCAAGGGACGTCTGGCGAAAAAAACATTACAGCTTTTTGAGCAGATTGGCATCACCTGTGAGGAAATGAAAGCCCCGGATACCAGAAAGCTGATTTTCGTTAATGAAGAATTAAAGCTTAAGTTCTTTCTGGCTAAGGGACCGGATGTACCTACCTATGTAGAGTATGGTGCCGCTGATATTGGAATAGTCGGAAAAGACACAATCCTCGAAGAAGGCAGAAACATATATGAAGTGCTGGATTTGGGCTTTGGAAAATGCCGCATGTGCATATGTGGTCCCGAAAGTGCCAGAGACCTGCTTCTCCATCACGAACAAATCAGGGTAGCAACAAAATATCCTCACATAGCAAAGGATTACTTTTACAACAAGAAGCATCAGACAGTTGAAATCATAAAATTAAATGGCTCAATTGAGCTTGCACCAATTGTTGGCTTATCTGAGGTGATTTGTGATATAGTAGAGACAGGTACAACCCTTAAGGAAAATGGGTTAACGGTACTTGAAGAGGTTTGTCCACTTTCTGCAAGAGTTGTTGTAAATCAGGTCAGCATGAAGATGGAAAATGAGAGAATCACAAAGCTTATAAGCGATTTAAAGACAGTTATATAATCGGGAGGCAGTTATGAGAACATTAAAGCTTACACAGGATACCCAGAAAAACATATTGGAGTCATTGCTAAAGAGAAGTCCAAACAACTATACAGAGTTTGAGGGACGTGTAAATGATATCATTGCAAATGTAAGAGAAAAAAGGGATGAGGCAATCTTTGATTACACAAAGAAATTTGACGGAGCAGATATAAATGCATCAAATATCCTTGTCACAAAAGAAGAAATCGAAGAAGCTTACTCCCTTGTAGACGAGATGCTTCTGGCAGTAATCAGAAAAGCCCTCGTAAATATCAGAAAATACCATGAAAAACAGGTTCAGAACTCATGGTTTACCTCAGAAGATGGCATAATCCTTGGTCAGAAGGTCACCGCCCTGGAAAAAGCCGGAGTCTATGTGCCAGGCGGCAAGGCAGTATATCCTTCCTCAGTACTTATGAATGTGCTTCCTGCAAAGGTGGCAGGTGTAGACCAGATTATCATGTGTACACCTCCGGGAAGGGACGGCAAGGTATATCCATCTACCTTAGTTGCAGCTAACGAGGCAGGCGTAGACAAGATTTATAAGGTGGGCGGTGCCCAGGCAATCGCAGCCATGGCCTTTGGTACAGAGAGTGTCCCAAAGGTAGATAAAATCGTAGGACCCGGAAATATCTATGTAGCCCTTGCTAAAAAAGCTGTATTTGGCTATGTAAGCATAGATTCTATCGCAGGGCCAAGTGAAATCCTTGTTCTGGCAGACGAAACAGCCAATCCAAGATATGTTGCGGCTGACTTATTGTCACAGGCAGAGCATGATGAGATGGCATCAGCCATATTAATCACTACCTCAGAGGAGCTTGCTGCAAAAGTATCAGAGGAAGTAGACAGGTTTACAGCAGAGCTTTCCCGCAAGGAGATAATCCAGAAATCTCTAGACAATTACGGATATATTCTGGTGGCAGACAGTCTGGATGAAGCTATAAATGCCACAAACGAGATTGCATCTGAGCATATGGAAATTGTCACAAAAGAT
>URLU01000070.1 GCA_900548765.1 uncultured Lachnobacterium sp. | reverse complement strand
CACAATCAGTAACACAATAGCAAAGGAAAGCTCTGCAATCGGAACTCTCCGTGCATCAGGCTACACCAAGGGGGAGCTGATCCGCCATTATATTTCAATGCCGGTGCTTGTTACAATCCTTGCAGCAATAGTTGGAAATGCCTTAGGCTACAGCTTCTTTAAGGGCGTGGTAGTCGGTATGTATTACAACAGCTACAGCCTGCCGGCATATGTGACAATCTGGAATCCGGATGCCTTTGTGAAAACCACCCTTGTTCCTGTTATACTGATGCTTGTTGTGAACCTGATTGTTATTGTCACCATGATGCAGCACACACCACTGCAGTTTTTGAGACATGATTTGAAGAAGAGCAAAAAGAAAAAGGCAATGAGACTTCCAAGGTGGAAATTTATAAGTCGTTTCCGTCTGCGTATCATGTTCCAGAATATGGCAAATTACCTGATTCTGTTTATTGGAATTCTCTTCGTAATGGTTATGCTTGCCATGGCAGTCGGCATGCCGGACACACTTGATTTTTACAAAAAAAATACAGAAAGCATGATGTTTGCAGACTACCAGTATGTATTAAAGAACTATGAGGACGAGGACGGCAATGCTGTAACAACAGATGTCAAGGGAGCGGAGAAGTTTGATATGACATCTCTTGTGGAAAATACAGATAATTTCAGCGAGGAGATATCTGTATATGGTATAGCTGACGACAGCAGCTATGTGGATATAGCGGATTTGAAGGACTTAAAGGGGGATGAGGCATATATTTCCGCAACCTTTGCAGACAAGTACGGCATCAGTGTAGGTGATGAGATTTCTCTGGATGCCAGGTATGAGAATAAGAGCTACAGCTTTAAGGTGGCAGGTCTGTATGACAAGTGCCAGAGCCTTGCTGTATTTATGCCAATTGACAGCTTCAGCCAGACCTTTGAGCTTAAGGAGAACCAGTTCAGCGGCTTCTTAAGCAATGAAAAGCTTGATGATATTGATGAGGATAATGTAGCAGCTATAATTACCATAGAGGATATAACCAAGATGGCGAACCAGCTTGACCATTCTATGGGCTCCTACATGACCTACTTTCAGGTGCTCTGCATTTTGCTTTCAGCAGTTTTAATCTATCTGCTTACCAAGCTGATTATTGAGAAAAACGAAAATGCAATATCAATGACAAAGATACTTGGATACGAAAACCGCGAGATAGCAAGTCTTTATCTGCTTTCAACGACTATAGTTGTCACAGTGTCAGACATAATCAGCGTGGTGCTTGGCACTCAGATAATGAACTATGTGTGGAGAGCCATGCTTAAGACCTACAGTGGCTGGTTCAATTTCAGAATGAAACCAACTGGGTATGTGAAGATGTTTGGATTTGTATTCATCGGTTATCTCATAGTTATGTTATTAGATTTTAGAAGAATAAAGAAGATTCCAATGGATCAGGCGTTAAAAAACGTAGAGTAATGCAGAAATTGAGGACTCATGCTTCTTGTAATGTGAAGGGACATATGGTAATATTTTACTAATACAGCAGTGGGCTGTGCATGCCAATGTGCATGGCAGAACCTATATAGTAAAAGTCCAGAACATATATTGTGAGAAGAACAATGAGTAAAAACGATGAGAGAAATGTGATTGATGGTATCTGCAAGATTGCCAAGGAGTATGACTGCAGCAATCCAAAGGACATCAATCACATATTAGGGAAAGTACAGAAGAACAAAGTATTTCAGCATACAAGCTATGGCAGGAAGTACATCAGGAGGCTTACATCCATAAGCCTTGGAGAGAGACCTGCGGACTGTATGCTGTGTGGTGGGATTGCGAAAAACGGCATAGTCTGTGAAAACTGTATTGCAAAGGTTGAGAGACACACGGAGGGCATGCTGCCGGGTGCCTTAACCGATTCAGAACCACAGGCAGATAGCACCAGCGCAGTTGGAACCATCAAAAAGCTTACTGCAATAAATGTTGCGCTTACTATTGTAAATATAATAGCAATTTTAGTATTTGTTATTGTTTTTGGAATGAGCTGATGTGTGTGAATATTCACGCATTAGCTCTTTTTTTACCCTTTTTGCTAGACAGAATACTTATAAAATGGTACCATATTACTAATGAGAGCGAGCTTTAAGGCAAAAAATTACACATAGTAAGGAGCTGTTAAATATGGGGTTAGTATTTACAAATGATTTATGCGTAGGATGTAATAAGTGTATCAGAGCCTGCAGCTGCATGGGAGCCTGCAAAACTGTGGAGGAAGAGGGAAATCCCCGCATAGAGGTGGATCCGCTTAGGTGTATTGCATGTGGAGCCTGTATAGATGCCTGCGAGCATCATGCAAGGGAGTTCAGTGACGATACAGAGAGGTTTTTCGAGGATTTGAAAAAGGGAGTTAAAATATCCCTTCTGCTTGCACCGGCATTTAAGGCAAATTATATGTCCGAGTATGAGAGTGTGCTTGGCGGTTTGAAGAAGCTTGGTGTAAACAGGATAATAAGTGTGTCTTTTGGTGCAGACATCACAACCTGGGGATATCTGAATTATGTGCAGAAAAACAATTTTAAGGGAGGCATATCACAGCCATGCCCAGCCGTTGTAGGCTATATAGAGAGATATGCACCGGAGCTTTTACCAAAGCTGTTTCCAGTGCAGAGCCCTATGATGTGTGCAGCAATATATGCCAAAAAGGAAATGGGAGTCAGTGACAAGCTGGCATTTATCAGTCCATGTATAGCCAAGAAGGCTGAGATTGATGACCCGAACAACCATGGAGTTGTATCCTACAATGTGACCTTTGACCATCTGATGAAATATGTCAGAGACCACAATGTGAGGGGAGACTTTTCAACAGATGAGATAGAGTATGGTCTGGGCTCAATTTATCCAATGCCGGGAGGACTCAAGGAAAACGTATACTGGTTCTTAGGTGAGGATGTATACATCAGACAGATAGAGGGCGAGAGACATGTCTACGATTATCTGGATAAGCACAAGGATAAAATTGCAAAGAGCATGAACAAGGAGCTCTTTATAGATGCTTTGAATTGTGGTATGGGATGTCTGTACGGAACAGCTGTTGAGGAGAGCAAGGCTGCTACAGATGATGCCCTTTACAACATACAGCTTATCAAGGAGCAGAGCAAGAAAGACAGCAAGGCAAGTGCCTGGTCCAAGAAGCTCACTCCTGCCCAGAGGCTTGCCAGACTCAACAAGCAGTTTGCTAAGCTTAATCTGGAGGATTATCTGAGAAAATACACAGACCGCTCAGCAGACTGCAGCTATAAGATACCTTCCAAGGAAGAGCTTGAAGCAGTATATATTGACATGGACAAGACCACAGCCGAGTCCAGAAAAATCAACTGTGAGTGCTGTGGCTATGAGACCTGTGAGCTTATGGCAACTGCTATATATAATGGATTTAATAAGAGAGAAAACTGCATCCATTATGTAAAGTCAGATGTGGAAAAAGAGAAAGAGCATGCTTTAGAGCTTGCTGACACAGTACAGGAAGAGAAAAATAAGATTGTAGAGCAGCAGGATGTCATCAAAGATACGATTAATACTGTCAATGAGATGTTTGAGAACCTCTACCAGTCAGTTGAGGATATGGTAAAGGGCAACGAGAGCAATGCAGAGGAGAGTACAGGAATCACTGGTGACATACAGAATGTGGCTAATTTCTGTGAAGAGCTGGACAAAGCCATGGCTGGGATTGGCAAGCTCATAGAGGAATTGAGTGACAACAATGAAGAGGTAGTATCAATAGCTTCACAGACAAACCTTCTGGCACTCAATGCCAGCATAGAGGCTGCCAGAGCCGGAGAAGCAGGAAGAGGCTTTGCGGTTGTAGCTGATGAGATAAACAAGCTGGCACAGGATTCCAAGGAGACAGCCAGCAAGAGCAGCGCAAGCCAGGCAAGTGTGCTTGAGTCGGTCCAGAAAATCAGAAAAGAGACAAGAGAACTGCTTGAGGTTATCAATGCGGTCAATGGCAGAACCCAGACCCTTGCGGCATCAACAGAGGAGATGGCGGCTGCATCCAACAGTATTGTGGAGACTGCAAACAATGTGCGTGAGGTGCTTGATGTGTTGAATGTGGATAGGGAAGAGTGATAGTAATGCTCCTGATTTATGTCAGGAGCATTTTTTACTATATTGCGAGCGCACGAAATATAAGCTACTATGTAAATGTAGGATATAAGGTATGGGATAAAATTGGGAGGAAAATATGGCAAAAAAGGTGAAGTATAGTCTGACTCTTACACTCGCAATGTTAATAAGCATAATAATTGTGGCATGTGGGAGCAATACTGTTGGAAAAAACACATTCTTTGTAGGTCTGATTGACGAAGTGAATGACGACACAATCCTTGTAAAGGTAGTGGAAGCTGAGTATAAAATGACTGATGAGATAATTGTCCCTGTGGATAATCCGGAGACTTATCTGGTGGGCGAAATGGTCAGGATAACCTTTGATGGAAATGTGGATGAGACTTACCCTGCTCAGATAAATAAGCCGGATAGCATAGAAATCTTATCAACATCGAAAGCCACAGAGATAGTCAGCTCTGAGACAGCCAAGGCAGAAGGCGCTTATGGAAGTATTTCCCTTGAGATACCACTAGACTGGACATATACAAGCTGTGGCGTGGATGATGGCAGGCTGATTTCAGCAAGCTACGGAATCCAGTTTCATCCGGCAGGTGAGACAACAGGCTTTATAGAAGTTGGATATACATCAATGTTTGGTGTCTGTGGAACAGGACTGGAGATAAAGAATGAGACTATAGCAGGAGAGGATGCTGCGATAGGCTATTATGATGGCGGCACAAACTGGTCATATGTGACTTTTTCTGGGGACAATGAGAAAATTGTGGCACTTGCAGTGGATACTGATGGATGGAGTCAGGAAGAAATGAATGCGGCTCTTGAGATATTGGACTCTTTGGCTTTTGACCAGAATGAGCAGTCGGGAGCTATATATGTGTACACTGACGAATCCTTTATCGACAAGTATTCGCTGGAGGTCTCAGCAAAGAATATAACCTCTACAAGTGCTACGCTTGTATTCACAAGAATGGATATGTCTATTACAGATGAACTCTCATTTGGAGAAGAGTTTACCATCGATAAGAAAGACGAGTACGAATGGACAGAAGCGGACACTGTGATAGATGGGGATTACGGATTCAAGTCGGCTGCGTATACAATTGCTGTTGATGGAAGCACAGAGCATGATTTTGACTGGGAGTGGCTGTATGGAGCGCTCGAACCGGGAGAATACAGGATTAATCTGCAGGTTGAGGATGAACCTGTGAGTGTTCATTTTGTCTTGAGGTAAAAGTGCAATTTTTGCACTTTGAAATTGACAAGGTGCAAAAAGTAGAATTGAAAGTGAAAAAGGAGCAGTTATGAAAAAACGTGAAATTTTTGAAGACATAGTAAAAATCATGCATGAGGACTCAGCCTCCTGCAAGGACACACAGGGAGCCGACCCAACCCCTTACATAGAGCAAATCAGCGAGGACATGGACGACAATGATTTTGTGCGTCTTGTATCATCATACTTGTCAGGCTTTGGATTGACAGGACATCTGTCTTTTAGAAAAAAGGGCATGTTTGGAATCCACTTTAAAGTAAGGAGATACGGAGACACTCTGTATGTAGTCGATGTGTACGGAGAGGACGAGTCCATGCATGTCGGAGACAAGATTATAAAAATAGATGGAATGAGCGTTGAAGAATTTTATAATGCAAACGCAGAGTTTTTCCATAATCAGCCGGAGGAGCGGCAGACACCACACTGGACAAATATCTTAAAATACGCAAAGCTATTAACCTGTCTGGATAAAGCTGGAAAAGAATACACATATGAGATAGACGTTAGTGATTACAAGGATGCAGAGGATGACAGGAAGTATTACTATAAACAGATAAATAATGAGGTTTCCTACATATATCTGGCGGACTTTGACAATGAGCCAGCCATAGTTAAGATGTATAATCAAAATAAGGAAAAGATGGATAATTCCAGATACCTTATTGTTGATGTAAGAGGAAATTCAGGAGGCTCTGACTCTGCCTTCTTTCCACTTATCAGATACTGTCTGCCAGAAGGGGTGGCATGTAAGGATGTAAAGCTTAAGAGCAATAAATTTTCAGAATGTGGAATGGAGATTAATTTCTCAAAGAGAAATTGTGCAATCAGAAAAAAATCACTTGAAGAGTATGCCGGTCAGGATATTCCAGAGGAAAGCAAAGCCATGCTAAACAATATGATTGAAGAGCTTGACAGGAATTGCGGAAAAGGCTTCATTACAGTATCAGAGGACGATGGCGGTGACAGCATTGATTTGCCATATACAGGAGATACTAAGGTGGAGAGGGTATTCGTAATCACGGATGAGGACTGCGGTTCGTCTGGTGATAACTGTGTTCTTGTGCTTGGTGCATTTCCAAAGGTTACAGTGGTAGGAAGACCTACAATGGGAATTATGGATTACTCAAATGTGGCATTTGAAAATTATGGTGATTTCCGCCTCATGTACCCGACCAGCAGATTAACCTACATAGACAAGGGCATACATATGATGGCAGAGGGCGTGCCGGTGGATGAGTACATGCCATGGACGCCTGAGCATCTGGAGAGAGATGTGGATGTCGAGTATATCCTCAACAACTTAATATAAAATTTAGCGAGGCAGGGATTAAATTCCCTGTCTTTTTTGTCTCTGCATTTACTGCCATTTTACACAAACTATATCAAATCTGGGTGTTGGATTTCACATTACTTCTGTAAAGTATCAATTGTTGTTTACGGAGGAAATTATGAAAAAGAAAGACAAACTAAAAAGATTTGGAAGTACATGTTTATTCGTGCTTCCGGCACTAATCCCACTAATTGTATTCTGGATATATCCAATATGCCGCTCAATTTGGATTAGCTTTACAGATTGGGATTACATGACACCAACATATCATTTCGTGTTTTTGAAAAATTACATTTCCTTATTTAAGGATTCGAGATTTTATGAAGCACTGCTTAATACTTTAGTATTTACAATCGGGACGCTGGTTCCAACTATTGTGATAGGACTTGGACTTGCAGTTCTCTTACAGAAGCCGTTTATAGGAAGTGGTATTGTCAAATTCATCCTGTTTTCGCCATGGATTACACCAACGGTTGCTATATCTATTGTGTGGACATGGATTTATCAGCCTAATGATGGACTGGCAAACATGGTACTCTCCCTGTTTGGGCTGCCAGGCTTAAAATGGATTAGCAGCTCCCAGACAGCCATGTTGTCAGTGATTATTGTCACAGTGTGGAAGAGCATGGGATACGCCATGATTTTTTACTTATCAGCGCTGGAAAAGGTACCAGATGAGCTTTATGAGGCAAGTGCCCTGGATGGAGCGGGTAAGTGGAGACAGTTTAAGGCGGTGACTCTCCCATGTATATCACCGACCACGTTTTTCCTGATGATTATTACAATGATTAATTCATTGCAGGCATACGACCAGATTCAGATACTCACACAGGGTGGACCAAGTGGAAGCACCAGAACACTCTTATATATGTATTATCAGCTGGGCTTCGAGGAATACAAGATGGGGCAGGCAACATCTGTTGCAGTAATAATGATTATTATAACTGTGCTGCTTTCCCTGATTCAGTTCTGGGGCTCAAAGAAATGGGTACATTATTAGGAGGATATCATGGTTAAAAAAATAACAATCAGAGACAGGATAGATGCTGTCATCAAATGGATAGTGCTCACTGTGGCGGGAGTTTTTACCGCATTCCCTTTTTTCTGGATGATAGTGAGCGCACTTAAAACAAAAGCAGAAATTATGGATACAAGCCATTTTTTCCCGGAGACAATGCAGTGGAGCAATTTTGCAAGCATACTGTTTGACTCTCCAATACTTAAATACATAGGAAACAGCCTGTGGATTTCACTGGTGATTGTGGCAATACAGGTTGCGACAGGAGCCATGATGGCATACGCCATTGTGTATATGAAGTTTAAGGGACAGGGGGCTTTATTTGCGGTTATCATGGGCACATATATGCTGCCTGTAGCTGCAACATATATACCAAGCTATATTATTCTGGCACACAGACATTTGTTAAATACATATTCAGGCTTGATTATATCAAGCACCTTAAGCATATTTGGCATATTCCTGCTGAGACAGGCATTTATGCAGGTGCCAAGCGGAATGGTTGAGGCTGCCCAGATTGATGGTGCATCTCACTTTCAGATACTTTGTCATGTCGTATTTCCCATGACAAAATCATCATTTATAACATTTGGATTGATGAGCTTCATATCTACATATAACAACTATATGTGGCCATCGCTGATTACCAACGATTCTGACAAGTACATGGTATCGCAGGGGTTACGAAGCTTCTTTATAGAGGGTGGCGCATATGGAACAGAATGGGCACTTGTAATGGCTGCCAGCGCAGTGATTGTCATGCCGCTTTTGGTTCTGTTTGCTTTTGCACAGAAATGGTTCATCAATGGAATCGGTGGAGACACCGGAATGAAAGGCTAGAAAAAGCTAAAAAAAGAAAGGATAAAAAGGAAAAGATGAAAAAAAGATTAGTCGCAACATTATTAGTAAGTGCAATGGTAGTTGGAACCTTTGCTGGCTGTGGTTCAAACGGCAATGGAGCTACAGCAGATACACAGAATCAGGCTGCTGCTTCTGAGGCAGAGGGAAAAACAGAGATTGAATTCTGGTATTCAGGTGGAAAGACTGCTGTAGGTGTAGTTCAGGATATAGTAGATGAGTACAATGTAGCACAGGACACATATTATGTAAAGACTGTTACACAGGCAGACTACAGTGAGACCTATGAGAAGCTTCAGGCTGGTATTGCAGGAGGCGTTGCTCCGGATGTAGTACTTCTTGATAAGGGCTCTGCCAGAAGTTTGTCTGATAAGGATTTGGTAGTTAATTTATCTGATATGATGAGTGCAGACAGCGATTTCAGTGAGGATGACTATGTACAGGCATTCTTTGACCAGGTCAAAGATGGAACAGGCAAGATATTTGGTATTCCGGCATATGGTACAACACAGGTGCTTTATTACAATATTCAGGCATTTGATGAGGCAGGTGTAGACCCTGACAGCATAAAGACATGGCAGGATTTGGCTGATGCAGCCGCAAAAATCAAGGCTGGAGGAAACTTTACATATGGCTGGGAGCCTATGTGGGGAGCTGACAATCTGGTTGATGCAGCATTTTCTAATGGAGGAAGCATATTCAGCGAGGATGGAAAGACTGTAACAATCAACTCTAAGGAGTGGGTTGAGGTATGGGAGGCATTCCGTACATGGATTCATGATGATGAGACAATGGCTATTCATTCTGGTGGACAGGGCTGGGAGTACTGGTACAACACAATTGATGATGTACTTGCAAATACAGCAGGTGGTTATACAGGCTCATCAGGTGACCAGGCTGATTTGGATTTCTCAGTAGTTGCAGCTATGGAGCAGCCTGCATGGAAGGACGGAACCGAGTCAAAGCCTATGGCAGTAGCCCTTACACTCAGTGCAGTGTCACAGTCATCAGAGGAAGAGCAGCAGGGGGCATATGACTTTATGAAGTATTTTACTAATGTTGAAAATCAGGCAAAGTGGTCTATGTCTACAGGATATGTACCAGTGAATCTTGGGGTGCTGGATGACGCAGACTACAAGGCTTATACAGAGGAAAATCCACAGGCACTTGTACCATTTAATCAGGCATCACACGGTTCCGTATACCCATATGACCCAACAAACGGAGCAATTATGGATGCACTTAAGATTGCAGCAGACAAGGTAGAGATTGATGGCATTTCAGCACAGGAAGCATTAGATGAAGCACAGCAGACAGCACAGGCTGCTTTAGATGAGGCATTAGGAAATTAAATGAGAGAAGTATTTGAATTTTGTGTGGACAAAAATTCTGATACAGTATATACGGCATCCTTTGAGGTGCCGTATTCATGTATGAGAATGAGTATTAGCTGTGACACTCCGGATGGAGTATCACAATATGGCACCATAGCAGTTTTTGACAGTAAGGGCAGAGTACGTCTGCAAAAAATGTTTGGCTGGAATGAAAAGCTGGTTGGAATAGGACAAAAAAATGAGGACACAACAATTGGTGGAATACCGGGTCTGATAGAAAAG
>URLU01000069.1 GCA_900548765.1 uncultured Lachnobacterium sp. | reverse complement strand
TCAGTGAGAATGTAATTCCACGATTTAAATTTTCATCATCTTCAACCACGAGTATACCTGGCATAGCATATGCACCTCTCTTTATTAACTATTCTCCTCGTTGCAACGCGCAAAGTCTTTCCAACCTCAATTCCGCATTTTCTCTTTACCTGCGAAATATACAGATTGGAAACCTTCATGCCGGCATTATGTTCAAACACATACTTCTTTATCTCATCATATGTTGCCTTAGTCAGCTCTGCATAAGTTCAACTACGGAAATCAAAGATTTCCTGTCTTACTTATCTGCAGATGTTATATCCACATCATCAAGTTCAATCGTAACATTAATGTAATCATCCGGCTTTTATTTCAGTTGGGACAAAAGAACTACCGTCTCCACATGCACGCTGTGCGCAAACTGATCAAAAACCTGTATCTTCCTAATCTCATACCCCCCTTGGCAGAGTATCTTCAAGTCTCTGGCCAGGGTTGCCGAATCACAGCTCACATACACAATCCTGTCAGGTGCCATCTTGAGCATGGTATCAAGACATCTTTCATCACAGCCCTTTCTTGGTGGGTCAACAACTATGACATCCGGGCGAAGCATATCCCTATTCCTGCCATCCCTGCGTATCTTGGCATCTCCACCATTATTAGCATCAGCAGAAATCATATCCGGTCCAGCATTTCCTGCTGCATTTGCGTAAAACTCAGGCAGGACTTCCTCCGCCTTACCCACAAAAAACTCTGCATTCGTAATGCCGTTTAATCTCGCATTATTCTTGGCATCCTCAATCGCCTGTGGCACAATCTCCACACCATATACCTGTTTTGCCTTCTGCGATAGGAAGAGTGAGATTGTTCCTATACCGCAGTACAAATCCCAGACACTTTCCTTTCCTGTAAGACCTGCAAACTCAAGTGCCGTACTGTAGAGCTTTTCGGTCTGCTCAGGATTGACCTGATAGAAGGACTGAGGCGATATCTGATATTCGATTCCAAGTCCGGTCTCCTTAAAATCTGGATAGGTTCTGAGATGAATTGTATCAGATATATATGGCTGTCCCCAGATGCACTCTGTGCGCTTTCCAAGGATTACATTAGTTTTCTCAGTGTTCACATTGTAGGATACAGAGGTCATGCCGGGGATCTCAGACAGCTTCTCACACAATGAATCAGAAGCAGGCAGCGATTTGCCATTTATAATCAGGCAGACCATTATCTCCTTGCTGGTGAAGCCAAATCTGATAAGCACATGGCGCACCAGTCCCTTATGGGGCTCTTCATTGTATGGCTCGATATGATTTTCCCCCATCCAGCTTTTTACTATATCAAGGATTTTTTCATTCTCCTTAACTCCCAGCAGGCAGTCTGTAACAGGGATTATGCTGTGTGTCCTTGAGGCATAAAAACCTGTGACCAGGTTTCCATTCTTGTCTTTTCCAACTGGGAACTGGGCTTTGTTTCTGTATCTGTAAGGCTTGTCCATTCCCACAACAGGCTGCATGACAGTATCTATAAATTCAGGGTCAAAGCCCCCTATTCTTATGATATTATTCCGCACCTTTTCATTCTTGAATTCAAGCTGCTTGTCATAGGAAAGTGCCTGTATCTGGCAGCCTCCACAGCTTCTGTGCAGTGGGCACTCTGCCTCAACGCGAAAAGTGGAAGGACTTTTAATCTCTTCCACTCTTGCATATCCATAGTTCTTTTTTAGCTTAAGGGCACGGGCTGTAATCACGTCACCAATCAGTGCGTCCTTTACGAAAAAGGTCATGCCATCATAATGTCCGATACCCTCTCCGTCTGTTCCCATGTCTGTAATTGTCAGTTCAAATAAATCGTTTTTATTCATAATTTACCTTTTGTTACACTCTCCCTGTTGAAGAAGATGTTATCTCTGACCGAGATATACTTGTTCTACGCAGATTTGTATCCATAAAGCGGTTGAAGCCCTGCCACTCCAGGTTATTCTCTGGCACGCTGCTTATAATCTCTTTAAAAGTCTCCATCTTTGCGTCAATATTGTCTGCGAAGCTCAAAGCTAAGGCCTCTATAAGTGCCGGTTTCTTTGGGGAACCATACTCCAGCTCGCCATGGTGAGCTAAAATACAGTGCTTTAATTCATTGGCAAGCACAACCGGGAATCCATCAATATTCTTGATTTCATCGCCTATCCACTCTGCTCCAATCATGATATGACCCAGAAGCTGGCCTGCGTCTGTATAGTCATTTTCCGGGAAGGTTGACAGCTCCTTTAATTTTCCCACATCATGAAACATAGCTGCTGTGAGAAGCAGGTCTCTGTTTAACACCTTATAATGTCTTGTAAAATAGTCACAGTTCTGTGTAACACTTAATGTGTGCTCCAGAAGTCCACCTACAAATCCGTGGTGTACACTCTTTGCTGCTGAGTGGAACTTAAATCTCTTTTCAAAATCCTCATCATCAAAAAACTTATGTAAAAGCTGGCTCAGATATGGATTCTTGATTGTAGCAATGATGTTTCTAAGTTCATTGTACATGGCATCCACATCATACTCGCTGACCGGGAGATAATCCTTTGGATCATACTCTCCCTCTGACACCTTTCTGGCTCTCTTGATTGAGCACTGTAAATTTCCCTGAAAGCTTGTGATGTCACCTGTTATTGCCACATAATCAAAAGCTTCAAATTCTTCTATTCCGACAGAACCCGGATCCCAGATTTTTGAATCCAAGGTTCCTGTCTTATCCTGTAAAATTACGTTATCGTATGGCTTTCCGCTCTTTGTCAATGCTGACTGTTTACTCTTTACCAGGTAAATGTCATTAATGCGCTCTCCCTCACGGAGAGTTGAAATGTATCTCATATTTCCTCCTACTTTATAACACCAGGCTCAACCTGACATTTTATTACTGAATAACCACTTGTACTCTGTCTCTTTACTTCTACTTCACAGCTCTCACCCGGTATAAGTGTCAGAAGCTTTTGACTGTATGCAGACATTGAGTTGATTTCCTCTCCATCCAGGGAAATAATAACATCACCGGTCTGGATGCCTGCAAGCATGGCTGGCGAGTCCATCTCCACTTCCTTGACATACACGCCTTTTGGCACAGTGTACTTGTCAGCTATCTTGTCTGTAACTGTTGTACCGGATATTCCCAGATAAGGGATATCCTCCCCTGCCATGAGGAGATTTAACAGTTCACTCACTTCGGAAATTGCAACAGCTGTCAAGGTATTGCTGGCTCCTGCTGAGCTATAGTCCTGCATGATGAGTCCCACAATCTCTCCATTTACGTTTATAAGTATTCCACTTCCGTTTTTGCTGCCCACAATATCTGTGGTAAATACAGAGTAGTTATTGTCCAGTGTTGTTATCTCATTCCCCCTTGAGGTAATAGAGCCCGACAAAATCGAATAGCTGGTTCCTAACGGACTGCCCAGCGCTATGACAATCTGTCCCTTTGAGACAGTGTTGGAATTTCCAATCTGGGCTACCGTAATGGCTGACAAAGTGGCACTGTCGAGCTGGCTCTTATCTACTGATAAAATCGCAATTCCCGTGTTGCCATCATATTTTTTGAGTTCTGCCTCTGCCACTGCATCATTTATAAATGTTACACTTATTCTCTCAGCCTTTGAGATTGCCTTTTTCTCAGTAAGTATGAGCAGCTCGCCATTTTCATCTGCAATGATTGCTCCTGCTCCCTGTCCCTCTATCTCATAAGAATTATTAAACCAGTCTGTGTCACTCTGCACGCTGGTAATGGTTACAATTGATTTATTAGCAGAATTTCCGATGGCATAAAGCTCATTCTGGATGTGCTGGTAATCATCGACTGTAAGTTCATAGTCTACCTGTATTTCAGTCTCCGATTCTGTTTCTGCCTCTGTGCTTTCTGATGGCACCTCTGTCTCCGATTCAGTTTCCGTCTCTTTTACAAGAGTATCATCTGGCTCCAGAGGCTTGAGCTTTGGCCACAAAAAAGCAGCCGCCAGACACGCCGTTATGGCAAATACCACACCGCAAGCTGCCGCAACCAGTAACCTGATTACGACTTTTCTTTTATTAATAGGCTTATCCTTGATTTTTTCTCTTACAAATTCTTCCATCTGTCAGTAAAAACTCCTTAACAACCTGTCTTTTTATTATATTCGCAAATAAGTTTGCTTGCAACTATTTTTACCTTTGCTAATGTCAGTCAATCCGTTATAATATTATCTGTATAAGAGAATATCATTGAAAGGCAATTAATTGTGAATAAGAAAGTTTTAAAAACATTAGAATACAATAAAATACTGGACAGACTTGCTTCCTATGCAGCAAGCGAGGAAATTAAAAAAAGATGTCTGGAATTAGTTCCAGGCACAGATATAGATGAGATTAATGATTTGCAGAAAACCACTGCTGATGCATTGGGCAGGCTCTACAAGGACAGCAGCATCACTTTTGTTGGTATCCACAATGTACATGCCTCTCTGAAGCGCCTTGACATCGGCGGTGCATTAAACACCACAGAGCTTTTAAGAATCGGAAGTCTTCTGGAGGTTGCAAAGCGAGCCAAGGCATATGACCGCTCAGACAGGGTCGATGACAAGGCTGACTCCCTGACTCCTTTTTTCACAGAACTTGAGCCCTTATCTCCTCTCCATGATGAGATAAGGCGATGCATCCTCTCAGAGGATGAAATAGCTGATGATGCAAGTCCTGCGCTTTTTAAAATCAGGAAATCCATCCGTGGCATGAATGACAGAATCCATGCCCAGCTCACAACAATCATGAATAACAGCACCACCCGGACATACTTACAGGATGCAGTTGTTACCATGAGAGATGGACGCTACTGCCTTCCGGTAAAAGCAGAGGCAAAAGGACAGGTTCCCGGCATGATGCACGACCAGTCCTCAAGCGGTTCAACACTTTTCATCGAGCCAATGGCTGTGGTGAACTTAAACAACGAATTAAAGGAGCTCTTTATCAAGGAGCAGGATGAGATAAATGTAATACTTGCCGACCTGTCAAACAGGGTTGCTGAAAACGCCATGGCGCTTGAGACCGACTATCAGGTGCTCTCAGAGCTTGACTTTATCTTTGCCAAGGCCAACCTTGCAAAATCCTACAATGGTGTGGCTCCTGAATTTAACGAAAAGGGCATCATAAACATCCGCCATGGACGCCACCCTCTCTTAGATCCAAAGACTGTAGTGCCTATTGATGTCAGGCTTGGTGAGGAATACAAGCAGCTTATCATCACAGGACCAAATACCGGTGGTAAGACCGTATCTCTTAAGACTGTAGGACTCCTGACCCTTATGGGACAGGCTGGTCTTCACATACCGGCAGGAGACCGTTCCATGCTTGCGATTTTCCATGAAGTGTTTGCAGACATAGGTGATGAACAGAGTATCGAGCAAAGCTTAAGTACATTCTCATCTCACATGACAAACATTGTGCGAATCCTTGAAAAAGCAGATGACAAGAGTCTCTGCCTCTTTGATGAGCTCTGCTCCGGAACAGACCCTACAGAGGGTGCCGCCCTTGCGATTTCTATCCTTAACAAGCTGCATCAGTACGGAAGTGTCACCATGGCTACCACCCACTACAGTGAACTGAAGGTATATGCCCTTTCTACTGACGGCGTTGAGAATGCCTGCTGTGAATTTAACGTGGAGACACTGAGCCCAACCTATAGATTATTAATTGGTATTCCAGGAAAGAGTAATGCTTTTGCCATCTCTCAAAAGCTGGGCTTAAGTGAAAACATCATTGAGGATGCCCGTACCAGAATAAGCGACAAGGATATTGATTTTGAAGACTTAATCTCTAACCTCGAAGCAAGCCGCCAGACAATTGAGAAAGAACAGCTTGAAATCAACCAGTACAAAGCTGAAATTGAGACTCTTAAGAAGCAGCTTGAGAGCAAGCAGGAGCGCCTCGACCAGAACAAGGAAAAGATTCTGCGCGAGGCAAATGAGGAAGCCTACAAGATATTAAAAGAAGCCAAAGACTTAGCTGACGAAACCATCCGCAATTTCAACAAATATGGTCAGGGTCAGGCACCTATGAGCCAGATGGAGAAGGAGCGTACGAATGTCAGAAACAAGCTGTCTGAGAAGGAAAAATCCATTTCCGGGCTCAAAAAACAGAACAAAGCACCTAACCACAAGGCGCCTAAGAAGCTGCGCATAGGAGATTCTGTACTGGTTCTTTCCATGAATCTCAAAGGAACTGTACACACACTGCCAAACGCCAAAGGGGATTTGTATGTCCAGATGGGAATTCTCCGTTCCCTCGTAAACATCAATGACCTGGTGCTTGTGGATGATGCAGATTCGTCTCCTGCTAAAAAATATGGCGGCGGTGGCAGCAAAATCAAGATGAGCAAGGCTATGAATGTTTCATCCGAAATCAATCTGATTGGCAAGACAACCGATGAAGCAATCGCTCTTCTGGACAAGTATCTGGATGACGCCTATATCGCTCACATTGCATCTGTCCGTATCGTCCATGGTAAGGGAACTGGTGCCTTAAGAAAGGCTGTACATCAGTATTTAAGGAGACAGAAACATGTTAAGGAATTTCACCTTGCTGAGTTCGGTGAGGGTGATGCAGGTGTAACAATCGCCAAGTTTGAATAAAAGGGGAGTATACAATGGCAATCAAACAAAAAATTCTAATCGTAGATGACGACAACAATATCGCAGAGCTTATATCTCTGTATCTCACAAAAGAGTGCTATGACACCAAGATTGTAAATGACGGAGAGGAAGCCCTTAATGCCTTTGAGCATTATAACCCGAACCTCATCCTCCTTGACCTGATGCTTCCGGGTATAGACGGCTATCAGGTATGCAGGGAAATCAGGACAAAATCAAATGTTCCAATTATTATGCTATCTGCCAAGGGTGAAATCTTTGATAAGGTGCTGGGACTTGAGCTTGGGGCAGATGACTACATTATGAAGCCCTTTGATTCTAAAGAGCTGGTAGCCCGCGTCAAGGCTGTACTGCGCCGCTTTACACCGGTTAAAGCCGACACAGCCACCACCGTTGAGCTTAAATGCGTAGAATATCCTGGACTGACTGTAAACCTGTCCAACTATTCTGTAACCTACAACAATCATCCTGTTGAGATGCCGCCAAAAGAGCTTGAACTCTTGTATTTTCTTGCTTCGTCTCCAAATCAGGTATTTACCAGAGAACAGCTTCTCGACCATATCTGGGGCTATGAATATATAGGTGATACCAGAACCGTGGATGTGCATGTAAAGCGGTTAAGAGAAAAAATAAAAGACACAGGCAACTGGAGCATATCCACTGTCTGGGGAATCGGATACAAATTTGAGGTAACTGAATGAGGAAATCAATATATATAAAGCTGCTTTTAAGCTATGCGGTATATGGAATCGTTGCTTTTATAGTCATATGTACTTTTACCCAGTATTCAACCCTGAAATATATGCAAAAAAGGGAAGCCCAGAGACTATACCGCGAGTCCGCCCTCATAGCGGCTGACTATGCAGCAGAATATTATAAAAGTTCTATTACATTGGACGATTTTCAAAAGCATATGGAAATAGTCTCTGACTATCTCTCTGCCGATGTCTGGATAGTGGATAATGCCGGAAATATTCTGGTTAACTCAAGTGATTCAACTGTGATGAACAAGGCTGCTGACGCGGACTATGAGCACATAGACAATTTCGATATTGCGGACTTTGGAAATACCTACAGCCGCATTGGAGATTTCTATGGACATTTTGATGAGGATACCCTGTCTGTATTTTCACCAATTACTATATCATACAAAAATCGCGGATATGTGTTAATCCACAAGCCCATATCCACCATAGTAAGCGGTTCGGACGGATTTATAAACATATCCTTCTACACTGTAATGATTGTGTTTATACTAGCCTTTTTGCTGCTTGTCATTTTTACCTATTCTATCTACAGGCCGCTGCGCAAAATCACAAAGGCTGCGCAGATTTATGCCAAAGGTGATTTTACCCACAAGATAGATGTAAACGCAAATAATGAGCTGGGATATCTCGCCAACACCTTAAACTATATGGCGACGGAGCTTGACACCTTAGAGGAAGACCAGCGAAAGTTCGTGTCAAATGTATCTCACGATTTCCGCTCTCCACTTACCTCCATAAAAGGCTATGTTGAAGCAATATTGGATGGCACCATCCCGGTTGAAATGCAGGACAAGTACTTAAACATCATCCTGTTTGAGACAGAAAGGCTTAACAAGCTCACCAAGAGCCTTCTGGATTTGAACGAGTTCGGACATCATGGCATCCGTCTGGATCTGGCTGATTTTGACATAAACAACATGATACGAACCACCATTATGACCTTTGAGGGAAAATGCCGGGAAAAAAGCTTATCCTTTGATTTGGTATTGACTGGTCAGGAGCTCTTTGTAAATGCAGATATGAGCAAAATCCAGCAGGTGCTTTACAATCTGATTGATAATGCTGCCAAGTTTTCTAATCCTGATTCAGTAATCAAGATTGAAACAATCATCAAAAATGAAAAGGTCTTCATCTCTGTCAAGGATTCCGGTGTGGGTATTCCTGCTGACAGCCTCAATAAGATCTGGGAGCGCTTCTACAAGACTGACCCATCCCGTGGCAAGGATAAGAAGGGCACAGGACTTGGACTTGCTATTGTGAAGGAAATCATACAGGCACATAAGCAAAATATCAATGTTGTCAGTACGGAGGGGGCTGGAACTGAATTTATATTTACTCTGGCTCTTTCCAGCCGGGAGAATGCGTGATAGAAATAAGCAGGCTGTAAGAATCAGCCTGCTTATTACTTTTTATACTTTACTTGTATATTCAGCCCGTTCACTTTCTGGAATCTTAAGAACATCCATCGCCTGCTCCATACTCAAGTTTAGCGATTCCATTATGTTATGTATGGCTTCACACTGCGCTTCTCGTTTTCCTTCGATTTTTCCTTCATTTTTGCCTGACTCCCTTAATTCATCCCAAAACGTACACATTTTTTGTTCACCCACTTTCTTTTTATTAACCTGTAGATTAGTTGTTGCTACAATTACATCAATTACTTTTTCATCTATATTTCTGTCTGATTCGTATTGCCTAAGCTCCTGAATCTTTTGATCCATAGTTTTTCCATTATCATATACTATAGACATTACTGTGAATAAATCCACATTATACTGATTGTGAAACAGCAAATGACTATCCCTCATCTGTATTATATTTATCGGATAGTTTCCCACAAAACTTTTAATCCTGTCTGGAATTACCAACATATCATACAAGCTTTTGGGTCCATCCCAATCTTTTTCTCCACAATACAACACAAGTGTTATCACTGGCAAGAATTTATCTGTCTTTCTTATACCGGATAAAAACTCATCATCTTTAAGTTTTATATCATTTTTCTTATAATAATTCTTCCTGTCATTATACTGTTTATTATAGGAATAATGGTCATAACCCATTACTCGTATCGGCATGGCATAATGTATGCCCTCCTGATTTTCGATTGCCAGAAGCACATACTCAACGCCATTATACTTTTTCGCAATCTTAATCACGTCTCTGGCGCCTCTTATGCTTTCCTTCACCTCTCCAATCTCAACTACATCAGAAGTATCCGTGTCCAGTTCCTCCAATTCCTCTGATTTGATAACCTGCTCGCCATTGTACAAATACGCATTAAACAGGTCTGCGAATGTTTCATTCTGCCTCCAGTAAACCTTATCGGCAGAATCTGGTTTGACTTTGTCCTTTGTCAACGTAAAATTCCCTCCTTGTGATAATCAAATTAATAGTTCCATATTCAGTTGTAATTTTGTAAATAAAGCATGAATTTTGATTCTAATAATTTGTAATAAATTGATTTAGATTTGTGTGCCCGTGGCACTTGATATGAAAATATGCTTCGAAATGAGTTTATCACTTCAAAGCATATTTAGCAAGTTAATTAATTCAGATAATAAACACTGCCCTTAGCATCATATACCTTAGCATTCGGTGCAAAATGGTCTACCTCACTCACGTCTGAATTTTTATTATCCGTATCTGTTGACTCGTCACTGCCCTTTCCAGTATCTACAGCATCATCATTTGTTGAACCAGCACCTGTCGAATCATCTGAGCTATCGTCATTTGCTGAATCATTATCTGAAGAGTCAGCATCTGCTGAACTATCTCCTGCTTCGTCTTTATCAGAAGCATTCTTGTCCAGACTGCCAGAAGCTGTAACTGCACCGTTCTGTGCTTTCGGTATTTCATCAACAATAGCAGTTCCATCATCATTTAT
>URLU01000068.1 GCA_900548765.1 uncultured Lachnobacterium sp. | reverse complement strand
GTCAATATTTTTATATAAAATTTTTGAGATATTTTAAAAATGCTCCATGTGAGCAGTATGCAATTCTGAAAAACCGCCAGCATCCGAACCGGCAACCGGCAGCTTTTATTGCATGCTTTGGCATACAGAGAACATGCCACTGGCAGCTTTTCTTGCATACTTTGATATAAAAATACCCCGTAGAGATTTTCCAAAACCTCTACGGGGTATTCTATAAAATGATTTATGAATTTATTCTTTTCCATCCCAACAGTATGTACACAGCTTGCAGTGATCAATGCCAACTGCGTCAAGCATGTCATCCAGACGGTTAAATCTAAGTGATGTAAAGTGAAGCTCCTTCCTGATTTCCTCTACCATCTGCTCATATTTTGGCGAGTCAGGATTTGCATACTCTTCAAGTATCTCATCTGTCACATTGCCATTTTCAAGACGGGCTATAACCCTTCTTGTAATCAAATCCATCTCTGAATTAGAGCGGGAGAAGTTTAAGTACTTACAGCCATATAAAAGTGGTGGGCAGGCTGGTCTGATGTGGACTTCCTTTGCCCCACTTTCATATAAAAATTCTGTTGTCTCACGAAGCTGTGTGCCCCTGACAATAGAATCATCTATAAGCAGCAGACTCTTGTCCTTGATTAAGTCCTCCACTGCAATCAGCTTCATCTTGGCAATGAGGTTACGCTGTGACTGCATGGTCGGCATAAAGGATCTAGGCCAGGTTGGTGTATACTTGATAAATGGCCTTGAGAATGGAACTCCCGACTCATTTGAATATCCAACTGCATGGGCTGTTCCTGAATCCGGCACTCCGGCTACAATATCAGGCTTCACATTATCTCTTTTTGCCATGGCAGCTCCGCAGTTGTAACGCATTTTCTCTACGCTGATACCCTCGTATGAGCTTGATGGATAGCCATAATATACCCAGAGGAAGGTACAAATCTTCATATCTGAGTTTGGATTTACAAGTGTCACACAGTTTGAATCTGTGATTACGCAGATTTCTCCCGGTCCCAGCTCCTTGTAATCTTTATATCCAAGGTTCTTATAAGAAAAGCTCTCAAAGGCGGCACAGAAAGCGTCATGCTTCTTTCCTATCTGAATAGGTGTCCTGCCCTGCTTGTCTCTGGCGCAATAGATTCCTGCTGGTGTCAAAAGCAGAAGAGACAGAGAACCATCAACCACATCAAGGGCATACTTAATACCCTCAATCAGGTTTTCCTTCTGATTGATAAGGGCTGCAACCAGCTCTGTAGCATTGATTTCTCCACTGCTCATCTCACCGAACTGGGAAAATCCATTTGTAAATAAATCATTCACAAGCTCATCAATATTATTGATTTTGCTGACTGTTGTAAGGGCAAAGGAACCATGATGCGAACGGAACAAAAGTGGCTGTGGCTCGTAATCTGAGATACATCCTATTCCTATACGTCCGTGCATTTCCTGTACGTCCTTGTCAAACTTGGTTCTGAAGGGTGCATTAGATATGTTATGGATTGCCCTATTGAAGCCATCCTCATCACCATATACAACCATTCCACCTCGTCTGGTTCCAAGGTGAGAGTGATAATCTACTCCAAAAAATAAGTCAAATACGCAGTCTTCCTTTGCTGCTACACCAAAAAATCCACTCATAATTGCTAAACCTCATCAATAGCTTTTCCAATATCGTGTCTCATATACTTGTTCTCAAACTGTACCCACTCTGTTGCCTCATAAGCCTTTGCACGGGCTTCCTTTAAGGTGTCTGCTGTAGCTGTGATTCCAAGTACTCGTCCTCCATTTGTGACGATATCGCCGTTTTCATCAAACTTTGTGCCGGCATGGAAACAATAATAGTCTTTCTTTCCCTCAAAGTTCTCAAGTCCTGTTATCTTCTTGCCTTTTTCGTAAGCTACCGGATAGCCGTCTGATGCAAGGACTACGCATACTGTTGCTCTGTCCTCAAACTGAAGGTCTATTGTGTCAAGCTTACCGTCTACACAAGCTTCCATTACATCTATGATGTCATTCTTGAGTCTTGGAAGTACTACCTGTGCCTCCGGATCTCCAAATCTGGCATTGTACTCAAGCACCTTTGGTCCGTCCTCTGTCAGCATAAGTCCAAAGAAGATAACTCCTGTGAATGGTCTTCCCTCTGCTGCCATAGCGTCTACTGTTGCCTGATATATGTGCTTCCTGCAGAACTCATCTACCTCAGCTGTATAGAATGGGCTTGGTGAAAAGTTACCCATTCCTCCTGTATTTAAGCCTGTATCTCCATCTCCGGCTCTCTTGTGATCCTGAGCTGAATCCATTATCTGAATTGTCCTGCCATCTACAAAGGAAAGTACAGAAACCTCTCGTCCTGTCATAAACTCCTCAATAACCATAGTGTTACCAGCAGTTCCAAATTTCTTATCCTCCATAATCTCTTTTACGCCAGCCTGAGCTTCCTCAAGATTATTACAGATAAGCACACCCTTGCCAAGTGCAAGTCCATCTGCCTTTAATACGATTGGAAATTTGGCTGTCTCGAGATATTTAAGAGCTGCCTCTGGGTCTGTGAAGTTTTCATATGCTGCTGTAGGAATATTGTATTTCTTCATCAAATCCTTTGAGAAAGCCTTTGAGCCCTCAAGGATTGCAGCATTTTTCTTTGGTCCGAAGCATTTAAGCCCCGCTTTTTCAAATTCATCAACGATACCACCTACAAGCGGATCGTCCATTCCAATTATTGTAAAGTCGATTGCATTGTCCTTGGCAAAGGCAACCAGCTTGTCAAATTCCATGGCTCCGATTGCAACGCACTCCGCTATTGATGCGATTCCGGCATTTCCCGGTGCGCAGTATATTTTATCTACTCGTGGGCTTTTGGCAACTGCTGTACAGATTGCATGCTCTCTTCCGCCACTACCTACAACTAATACTTTCATCTTGTTTCCTCCAGTTTTTCTATATTGCCTGCCATTATACACAGTGCAGACAATTATTTTTCATCTATAAGAGTCTTACCATCCACAACACGTACCCTGCCATTTGCAATAAGGTCGATTGCCTTTGGCATGATAATCCACTCAGCCTGTTCCATAACTCTTCTCTGAAGTACCTCCGGTGTGTCTCCCTGCTGTACTTCAACTGCCTTCTGTAAGATAATAGGTCCTGTATCTGTGCCCTCATCCACGAAATGACAGGTAGCACCAGTAACCTTGACACCTCTTTCCAGCACTCCCTCATGCACCTTGAGACCATAATATCCCTTACCGCAGAATGATGGAATCAGTGATGGATGAATATTTATAATTCTGTTTCTGTACTCTGCAATCATCTGTGGAGGAATAACCACCAAAAATCCTGCAAGTACCACCAAGTCTACATTATAAGAGTTAAGCCGCTTCAAAAAATCCTCATTAAAGGCTTCCCTTGTCTCATAGCTCTTTGGAGAAATGCATATGCCCTTTATGCCGGCTTTTTTTGCACGCTCCAAGGCATAAGCATCTGCATTATTACTTATTACTACTGCTATCTCTGTATTAGTAATTGTTCCGTTATCAATTGCATCTATGATAGCCTGAAGATTAGTTCCGCCACCTGATACACATACAGCAATTTTCATCTGTTTTCCTCTCATATTTAAATTTTCACATTCAGCCAATTTAAGCGTAGGCATTTCTGCACTTATGCACAACTGTATATTTCATTACTCTTCTGTGTACATATAGGTGCTTACTATTTCTTTTGCTCCAGCAATAACAGTACAGTATGCTTTCGCAGCAGCTTATACCAGGTCTACACCCTTCTCGCCGTTAATGATTTTGCCCACTACGTAAGGTGTGTCCCCTGCTGCCTTCATAGCTTCCATTGTCTTGTCAACATCTGCAGGGTCTACTGCAACAATCATTCCAAGTCCCATGTTGTAGGTGTTGTACATCATCTGTTCCTCAACCTGTCCCTCACGGGCCATCATTGTAAAGATTGGAGGAATCGGATAACTGTTTTTCTCTACTACTGCGCGCTTTCCTTCCGGAAGCATACGAGGTATATTTTCATAGAAACCGCCACCTGTGATGTGGCTGCATGCCTTTACTCTGATGCCTGCATCCTTTACAGACTTAAGAGCCTTTACATAGATTCTTGTTGGAGCAATAAGTGCCTCGCCAAGTGTTGTTCCAAGCTCCTCATGGTAAGTATTTAAGGTCTCCTTGTCCATCTTGAAAATCTTACGGACAAGTGAAAATCCGTTTGAGTGTACTCCTGTTGAAGCCATTCCAATCAGCACATCTCCATCCTTTAAATCCTCGCCTGTTATAATGTCTTTTCTGTCAACCACACCTACTGCAAAGCCGGCAAGGTCATACTCATCCTCTGGCATAAGTCCAGGATGCTCTGCTGTCTCTCCACCTACAAGAGCACAGCCAGACTGTTTGCAGCCCTCAGCCACACCGCTTACGATTGTGGCAATTTTCTCAGGATAATTCTTGCCGCAAGCTATATAATCAAGGAAAAATAATGGTTCTCCACCTGCACACGCAACATCGTTTACACACATTGCCACAGCGTCGATTCCGATTGTATCATGCTTATCAAGAATGAATGCCAGCTTTACCTTTGTTCCACATCCATCTGTTCCGGATAAGAGAACCGGGTCTTCCATATCCTTGATAGAGGCAAGTGAAAACGCACCTGAGAAGCCGCCGAGACCTCCAAGTACCTCTGGACGCATTGTTCCTTTGACATATTTTTTCATAAGCTCTACTGACTCATATCCTGCCTCAATATCAACACCAGAATTCTTGTAATCCATTATTATTCCTCCTGTAATCAAATAAAAATAATTAGTTTTTCCGCTTCTGACAACGCATACTGAAAACCTGACCATACATGCATAAAATCTGCCACTGGCTGCTATTATTGCATACTTTGGTATAAAAAAAGCGAAGTCATACTAACAATAGTATAACTTCGCATGGTCTGTTTTTCCAATTATATATTATTAACTTATCTATTAGTTTTACTAATATAAGTCGCATCAATTTGTAAAAATACTTATAAATAATCAGCCCTTCATCATATAATTCATAAGTCTCTTTACATCCTCAGCCTCATGAGCGACAATCTCAAGCTCTGGAATCTTTGCAGCCGAATCAAAAATACTTGTGAGTGTTATATACTGGCAGAGCTTAGACTTTAAGTTAAGTCTGTCCCCTTCTGGGGTTACAAGCTCTACAGTTCCTGTACACTGGTCTACTACATCAAGTAATTCCTGTGGATTATCAATATTTGCAAGTTTCATAAGTTTGCCTCCTTGTTATTTCGTTTTCTATATATCTTCTTAATTTATATCATATTTTACATAAAAAATATAGTACTTATGCATTATTAATTTACTTAATTTTATAGTTTTAAATCTCAATAATGGGGTATAATTAAGAAAAGATATTGTAAGAGAGGAAACGTCTATGTTCTTTGCAATAATTTACCTCATTCTGGTAACCATCCTGATACTGATTGCCATGTTCGAGCCAGACAAAAAACACTATATCCCCTGCAAAATGCTGTGTTCTGCCCTCTTTGTAATTATTGGGCTTTTGCACAGCCTGTCCCTTGCAATTATTGGCTTTTGCTTCTGCTTTGCCGGTGACTTGTTCATGGGCTTATACAACAGATACAGGAAGAAAAAATACATTGGACTTGGCATGCTTCTTTTCCTGCTTGCCCATGTTGTATTCCTCATATACTTATTTGCACTCTACCCTGACCTTAGCTATATGCAGGCCGTCCTTCCCCTTTTACTCTGTCTGCTGGGACTGGTGCTCATGAACTCTTTCCATCTGCACCTGGGCAGGCTCAGATACGCTGCGCTGGTATACTCTGTCTTTGTGAGTGCTTTTATGGTTAAGGCTGTAAGCATCATGCTTACCAGTGGAAGCCTAAGGATAGGATACGCCGGTGTTCTCTTCTGGCTGTCTGATTTTTCCCTGCTCTTTTATTACTTTTATCATTTCAGGAACAAAAATATGGAAAAGGCTGTCCAGGGCTTCAATCTTGGTACCTACTATGTGGCCATGCTGCTTTTGGCACTGGGCTGATAGAAGCCTCTTGACAGCCACGGGCAATCGTGCTAAATTCGTTCACAGAGAAGAGCGGATGCGTATTATATTTTTATAATACGCGTCCGTTTTTTATCGCTATACAATAAAACCTGCCACCAACCGGCAGCTTTTATTGCATGCTTTGGCATACATAGAACCTGTCACCGCAGCTTTTACTGCATGCTTTGGCATACATAAAGGAGGTTTCAAAATGAAGCATTACAAAAATAAATTTCATGAACTAATAATACAGCTTCTCTGGGAGCTTGGTGGAAGCGTTCTGATTGCAATAGGAATATATAACTTTGCTGTGCAGGCAGCCTTTCCAATGACGGGCTTTTCGGGAATATCCATTATTTTGTACCAGCTTTTTAATATTCCAATCGGTTTATCCACAATCCTTATGAACATTCCACTTGCTGCCATCTGCTACAAGCTTCTGGGCAGGAAATTTTTCATAAGCTCCCTAAGATGTATGTTCATCTCATCTGTGGTTATAGATTATGTGGCACCACTTTTTCCTGTATACACTGGAAGCAGGCTCTTGGCTGCCCTGTGTACCGGAATTTTTGCAGGAGCCGGCTACGCCCTCATATACACCAGAAACTCATCTACCGGCGGCTCTGACTTCATCATCATGGCAGTAAAAGCCTTGAAGCCCCACCTGTCTGTGGGAAAGATAGCTTTCTGCTCAGATATAGGAATCATCCTGCTTGGTGGAATCCTTTTTAAGGATGTGGATGGCATCATCTACGGTATGATTGTTAATTATATAATTGCAATCGTTGCAGATAAAATCATGTACGGCATGAATTCCGGCAAAATGACCCTTATTGTCACCGAACAGGGGCAGAAGGTATGTCAGGTCATAGATGACTGCTGCCAGCGAGGAAGCACTATTCTCCACGGCGAGGGCGGTTACCAGGGGGACAAAAAGCAGGTTGTAATGTGTGCCTGCAGTAACAAGGAAATGTACGCAGTCCAGCAGGCTGTAAAGGATGCTGACCCACAGTCATTTATGATTGTGCTGGAATCAAATGAAGTCCACGGCGAGGGCTTCAAGATGGTTCAGATTGGCGGGGAGAGATAATCCCTGCCTTTTTTATTGAAAAATATGCAGGGACGGCTGCCAGTTGCCACTATTGCGTTAATGTGCTAAACTCTATTTTATAAAATAAGATTTTATAAAACAACTCATGTATCTGAGTGTTTCATACGAAAGTGAGGAGAATGTTATGGCAAGAAAATGCAGCGTGGAGAGAGCTTCACAGAAAACCGGCGGTTTCGCTACTGCAAAGAAACACATCAATATTCAGTATAATGGCAGGGAACGTTCTGAGGAAAATCTTTTAAACCTCATCAAAAAAGATGCCTTATCCCATGGCGTAAATGACGAGGATATCGAAGAGGTAAATGTCTACATCAAGCCTGAGGAACAGGCTGTATACTATGTGATAAATCAGACTTTTGATGGTAAAATAGATTTCTAACTGGAGGGAATATAATGTCTAAAACATTTGTAATTGCTAATCAAAAAGGTGGAATTGGTAAAACAACCACCGCTACTACACTGGCTGGAATCCTTGCAAAAAAGGGAAAAACTCTATTGATTGATGCTGACCAGCAGTGCAACAGCACTTCTACATATCAGGCCCAGGTGGATGACTGCCCTACATTATATGATGTAATAATTGACTCTGATCACCTGCCACTGGATGAGGCAGTCCAGCATATGCCAAATGGAGATATTGTAGCATCTGACCCATTACTGGCAAAATCAGAAAAAATGCTTGATGGTGATATTGATGGACTCTATCACTTACAGGATGCCATCAACGAGCTGAGTGGCTATGATTATATCGTAATCGACACTGCACCATCCCTCAGCGTGATTCTCTACAACTGTCTCATTGCAGCCGATGAGGTCATAATCCCTGTGACAGCAGATGCTTACTCGCTTCAGGGACTTACGCAGTTGTATGACACGATTAAATCTGTGCAGAAGCGCCAGAATCGTGATTTGAAGATTGCAGGGCTTTTGCTTGTTAAGTATTCGGGCAGGTCTAATCTGGACAGGCAGGTGCTGGATAAGCTTGAGGCTTTTGCTGCTGAGACTGGGACTAAGGTCTTTGATGCCAAGATTCGTGAATGTGTTAAGGTCAAGGAAGCTCAGGAGCATAACAGGTTGTTGGGCGATTATGCGCCTAAGTGTACTACTATGGAGGACTACAATGCCTTTGTGGAGGAATTGCTGGGTTAAGTGCCAGAACTGGCGAAATGGATAGTGTTTCTCGGGCAGTTTTTTCAGGCTGTGTTTGGTATCATAATGTACTCTTGAGAGCGTGAATGGCATATCGCAGGGGCAGGGGTAAATATTTGTTCCGGGTTCCGAACATAAGATTTTCTAAATGTTCTGATGAAAGTTTTGACTGTTTGACGCAAACGCGAGACATTCGCCATCCTTGGCTCAGGTCTCGCTCTCGGCAACGTCCTGTTGCCGAGTTGCTGGATTTTGTACAGAACATTAAAAAAATCTAATATTCTCCACAGTCACAAATATTTACCCCTGCCCCTGCAATATGCCAAATTCAGGTTATGTGTACATTATGATACCCTTTTGCCATATCTGCTGACTGCCCTGTACACCTTGATAAGATTAGCTTATCTCTTGATATCGTAGTTCATATTCATAAGATTCTTGATTGATTCCACATCATCTGTGATATTTGCATCGCCCCTTATGGTGTGCTTTATGGCACTGCTTGCCACTGCAAAATTAACTGTGTCTGTTGGGTCATAGTTATTCATCAATGCATAAATCAGCCCGGATGCAAAGGCATCTCCTCCTCCTACCCTGTCGAGTATGGTAAAGGTAAACATCCTGCTCTCGTAGGTTTTGCCATCATACCACAGATATGCCTTAAGGCTGTTCTCACTGCCACTGTGGGCATAGCGGACATGGCGCGCCATACAGGTGATATTCGGATACTGCTTTGCAAACTCTGCAAAAATGGCATCCTCCTGCTCATAGCTCAGATGTAGTGGTATACCATCCTTCACATCTCCAAGCTCTGGCTTTTCAGGATTTTTATATAAGTGATATGGCTCTATTCCAATAAGCACATTGACATATGGCAGACACTGGGTGCAGAAATCTCTTGCTTCTTCCCATGACCACAGGGTACTACGGAAATTGCCATCAAAGCTCACTATTATTCCCAGCTCCTTTGCCACCTTTAGGGTGTTCATTATCAGCTCCCTGCAGTTTGGTGCCAAAGCTGGTGTGATTCCGCTTAAATGCAGCCATGTGTATGGTGCCAGAAGCTCCTTCAAATCTATCTTTGAAAAATCATACTCTGTGATTGCGCTGTGCTTTCTATCATAGATTACCTGACTTGGACGGATTCCAAAGCCTGTTTCCAGATAATAACTTCCCAGCCTGTGGGTCGGTGTCTCCTCTGGTGTGGAGAGAATAATCGGGCTGCAATGCACATCATTTGCCCGCAGCATCCTGATTGCACTTTTTCCCAGGCTGTTATCAGGCACTACTGTAAAAAATGTAGAATCTATGCCGAGGTTAGCCAAGGCTAAGGCGATATTTGCCTCGGCTCCGCCGTAGCTTGCCTCGAAGGAATGGCTCATTCTGATTTTTTCATAGTTAGGCGGTGTGAGCCTTAACATTATCTCACCCATTGTTATAAATCTATTTTCCATCTTTGTTCTCCTTGTATTTAACCTCAATTTTCTCCGGCTTAAGTCCGGCTGCTCCAAAATACAGCTTTACAAAATGTGTTTTTCCAAATATATTGCCTAGCTTTCTGGTTTCTATAACAGATTTTCCCTGACTGCCCCTGAACACAATGGTTTCAACCAGCTTATTGTCCAGATAGACTGTTACCGGAAGCTGAGCCAGCTCATCAAGTGAAGATTTGGCTGTGATTTCTATATCATAATCGCCAAACTTATCCGTCACTAAGCCATATGCCACGGTACTGCCCTGAGATACTTCAAGCTCTGATGTATCAATAGAAGCCAGACCTTTTTCATCAGTCTCTATATAGGCTGTGATTTCAATCTCTCCGTCATCATCCTTTACAGCTTTAATCTCCTCCAGCTCCTCTTGGCTGATTGCGTCCATCTCATATAGCATGGCTGGTGACTTTAAGATAAATCCCAATATGTGCTTTGCATTTCTCTGGAGCTGTCCTATTG
>URLU01000067.1 GCA_900548765.1 uncultured Lachnobacterium sp. | reverse complement strand
TCTCGCCATAACCACGTTTTGTATCATTGTAATCCTTGTTTACATGGATTGAAGCATTGTTGAGCTGGAAGGTTCCCTCATATACTCCGTCAAATCTTGTCACAATTCTGCAATTTTCAGCCTCAGCATTATTTGGATTCATGCCTCCAAGTGGAGAGACCTTGAGATTTCCGTTGCCTTTAATCTCACATACGATTGCACCGAGTGTATCAATGTGCGCAGCAAGTACAATACCATCATCCTTTTGCTTCCCGCCGAGGTCTGCGAGAACACCGCCCTTTACAGTTAGTTCTGCGTCATAACCGAGCTTCTTGTACTCGTTAATCACATACTCTGCAGCATTTTTTGTGTAGCCTGTAGGGCTGTCAATTGCAAGCACTTCCTTTGTTTTCTCTAAGATGAAGTCTACATAATTTGAAATGTCAAAATTCTTATTTTTCATCATTTACTCCTTTTCATAGCTTAATTTACATACAGCCTCAGTTTTACATATAACCTTAGTTTCCATATAACCTCAGTTTTCATATAACTTCGGTTTTCATATTCATTTGTCATATGAAGCTATACTATATTTATAAATTTTATATAAATCCAAAACTAATATCCACAAACATATTGCACAACGTATATTGGAATATTGTGGCAGGCTAAGCAATCATTTGTTCCTTGTGCAGGACATTAGATTTTCTTAATGTTCTGTATGTTTCCCAGCAACTCGGCAACAGGACGTTGCCGAGAGCGAGACCTGAGCCACGGATGGCGAATGTCGAGCAGTTGCGTCAAGCATAGACCAGCACAGCCAGAACATTTAGAAAATCTTGTGTTCGAAACCCGGAACAAATGATTGCTTAGCCTGCCACAATATTCCTGCACCACCGTTGATGTTTTATCCTTTATCTGAGGCACATAAACGCCCCCAAATTTCCCCGCTTCCCCTGGCTCGCCCTATGGGAAAACAAAAGTGCAGGATTACAGCATGTGCATATATTCGTGACCGCTATATTATCCTTCTTTACTCCCGCCTCTGTCAAGACGATTTCATTTGCCTTCCACAAATCAAGCAGGTATTTGCCCTTTCCTTTATTTATCAGAATTTCATCCTGATGATTCCTGAACTCATCCGCAAACTGCTCTGCCACATCCTCACTTACCTCATAGCAGTCCTGACATATCGACGGGCCTATTGCAGCCACCACATCTGTAGGATTGGTACCAAATTCTTCAGCCATAAGCTGTAGAGTTGCCTGTCCCATCCTGCCAACTGTGCCCTTCCAGCCGGAATGTGACAAGCCTATGGCCTTATTTCTGGTATCTACAAAATACAAAGGCACACAGTCTGCATAAAATGTAGCAAGCACGACTCCTGGTTCATTTGTGATTAAACCATCCACATCCGTGTATGGCTTTTCCCTTGTCACACCGATTCCGCATTGCTCTTTTCCAACTCTTAGGACATTGGTGGTATGGGTCTGGTCACTGCACACAAAGGATTCTATTCTTTCTCCCAGCGTAGAGGCTATCCTTCTGTAATTCTCCATAACACTATCCTTGTCATCACCTCTTGTAAAGCTTAGGTTCATGGTCGAAAATATATTCTCACTGACACCGCCTGCCCTGGTGGTAAAACAGTGCTTCACCATGCCTGCTGCTTCAAGCTTATCAAAGTGCAGAAGCGGCACAAGCTTATCATTATCCACTCTATGATTAACCAGCGAAAAGATTTTTTCATCATTCTTAGTCTTAAAATCAGTATATTCCATCATACTCCCTCAAAGGCATTTTTTATGACCCTGACCTGGCCGCCACACACGGATACCACATCAAATCTGCAGGGTGTCCACTCATTCAGACCATTTTTCATCATATAATAAAGTGCGGTCTGCACTATGTTTTTCTGCTTCCTGTAGTCAACTGCTTCCAGCGGGTCTCCACACTGCCTGTCTCTTCTGTATTTAACCTCTATAAAACACAGATATTCTGCTTCCTTTGCAATTATATCTATTTCCCCCCGCCTGTTCCTGAAGTTAGTCTCAACTATCTCATACCCCTGACTCACAAGATACTTTTGAGCCAGTTCTTCATACTCAGTGCCAATACTTCTTTTATTCATTCTTCCCCTTTATAAATCCCTTACATTTTTCCATCAAGCTTTGCCTTCAGCCTGTCCATATCGTCCACAAAGACAAGTACCTCTGCCACTACCTCATACAACTCTGGCGGTATCATATCACCAATCTGAAGCTTGGACAAGGTTCCAGCCAGCTTATTATCCTTGTACAATGGGACATTGTTTTCCTTCGCTGTCTCGATTATTTTCTCAGCCACCTGTCCTTTTCCTGTAGCAAGAATTTTCGGTGCAGCTTCTCCAGGCACATATTCCACTGCCACTGCTGTTTTCTCTTTATCTATTTTACTGAAATTAAATGGTTTAAAATCCTCTGCCATACCTATGCCCTCATATCAAACGAATATCTGTGAAGCTGCCCTGCTGTCGGCATGTCTTTTTTCAGGAAATCATTCACGAAATTGACCTCCCGCTTCTCATTGACCGCTTCAAGCCTGCAATTATATCCTTTTTCCCTTAGCCTTGCATCTAGCTGTGGCAGAAACTGCCTGACAAGCTCATAGGCTGCATCATTATCAAAGTAAAACTTGGTGTCCACATTTTTATGGAGCAGTTTTATAGATATATCTGTAGAACCCATATTATCCATATCCAGATGCAGAAATGCTGACAGTTCCTTGTCAGGATCCTGCAGGTTCTTTTTATTTGTATACACACACAGCTGCCCGCTGGCATTCTGCCCAGACATCTTAAGCGGAATCTGCACATATGTATAGAGGTTGTTAACCTGATTCATGAAGTTGACATTTCCCTTTATCTCTGAGGCAAGGGATGACACCTGTCCGCTCTGTCCGCCTGCCTGCTTTATAGCCTGCTCAATTCTGTCAAGCTGACTGTTTATTTTTTCATATATCCTGTCAATTTTATTATAATCCTTCGCCACATCCTTAGGGCTCATACTCCACTGCTGCTCCATAGCATCTTTAATAAGGCTGCCAAATACCCTGCTTGAAAAAAGCTTTAGGATATTATCTTTACTGCCATCGGGATTCTGCGCCAGAAGCTTGCCTATCTCATTTAAGGTCTCTGACGACAGACCGTTCATGGTAAAAGGCTTAAAGCTGTCCTGCCTGTTTTCCGGAAGCAGGTTTTTCACCATATCATTCAGAGAATTAAGACTGTTTTCATCCATAAGGGTGGCAAGTGAATTCTTGTATATAGCGTTCTGCGTATTTTCTGAGTTTTGCAGCCCCTCTGCTTCCTGCAGCTGCTCTGGATTTTCAGGATTCTGTGTCTGCTGTGTGCTTTCCTGGTTCTGCATATTCTGAGCCTGTGCTGTTTTCCCACCCTGTAAATTCTGAAAATCCTGCAATTTCTCTGCGCCCTGTAAGTCCTGATTCCGTACTTCATCATCAACCACAAAATTAATCTCCGCCGCATATTCAGGCACATCCACAGGCTCCATGGCACTTGACAGATTTTCTGTTATTATGGACAAAATATCACTGCCCATATTTGACAAATCCGTGGCACTCATATCCGCATCCGAAAGAGCATTTGACACAGCATTCATAAACTCATTCATGGAATCTGTGATTGCCTGCTTGTCCATCATATAATTTTCATACTGGAAAGCCATCTCTGCATCCACCGGTAAGCCGAGCTTTACCAAATCAACTATTGTAGATGCCTTTACATCCGGATTATTCTGCAATAAGCGCGCCATCTCCCCCAGACTGTTTCTATCAATTGACATCTGCTCCTGCATCATGTGATTTACCATTTCAATATTTTTGGCGTCGCTTTGCAGCCCTGCTGCCTTAAGAGCCTCAAGGAGCGTATAATTGGCTCCGTTTCCATCAACCATAAATGGTCTTATTTCAATTGTAGCTCCGTCGTTGGATTTAACCTGAAAAAACATAGACTGACCAGTCTGAATTGATACTTTGCCAGACATTCTGGCAGTTATCTGTGTGCCGTTGGACAAGCCCAGATATACCTTATCACCCTTGACAGAGTTCACAGTGCCCTCAAACACATTTCCCTTTGAAAGCTCAGACATAGATGAGACGAGGTGCTCCACCCCCTTCATCCTGGTAATAGGCTCTGCCTGGGAACCAGCTTTATTATATTGTCCTACCAAATCTGAAATATGCATAATTCGCACCTCGCCACTTATATCCTGTTACAATACAGAGAACCTACTTACCAGTCCCTATAAAGTTCTTTATGAAGCTCTGTCTGTGAATAGGAGTAGCTCCAAGCTTTTTAAGTGCTGCAATGTGCTCTGCAGAGCCATACCCCTTATTCGAAGCAAAACCATAGCCTGGGAAAATATTATCATATTCCTCCATCATCCTGTCCCTTGTAACCTTTGCCACAATGCTTGCTGCACCTATGGAAATGCTTTTGGCATCTCCCTTTATGATAGGCACCTGCTTTATGGCAACCTGCGGGATGGTCACCGCATCATTCAGCAAAAGGTCAGGCTGTGGGGCAAGTTTAGATACAGCCTCCCTCATAGCCTCATATGTAGCCTGTAAAATATTAATTTCATCAATACGTTCAGGGCTTTTCATGCCGACTCCAACAGCGACTGCCTTTTCCATGATTTCATCATAGAGCTCCTCACGCTTTGCCGCAGAAAGCTTCTTAGAATCATTAATATAAAGAATGTCACAATCCTTCGGTAAAATCACCGCACCTGCCACCACTGGACCTGCAAGAGGGCCTCTGCCCACCTCGTCAATGCCACAGATAAACTCAAAATCGCTGTATTCTCTCTCGAATTTCTTGAGATTGTAAATTCGCTCAAGCTCAGCCTTGTATTTGTCCAGTTTTTTATTAGCAGATTCGACCAGCTTAATCACACCGCTCCTGTCGTCAGAAGCATAAAGGTCTATAAAGTTCTGCAGCCCATCATCCTTAGTTTCCGCTAACTCAGCTTTAATTTCGCCAATCTTTTTCACTTTGCCATTTTCTACACTCATATCATTTTCATTATCGTTTTGTTTCATTTCAAAGTTCCTGTTTCTACTGTAATCTTTTCTTATATACTTTTCTATTTACAAGCACATAACTCCTACACCATCCAAATACTATTACAAGCAAACCTATCGTATTTTTTGTACTTTTATCTAGCCAGCTCCAACCCCTGCGGGCAATCCGCCCTCCACCACCTTCAAGTGGGAAGCGTCCATCCTAGACATCCTCAGGCGATTCAAGCGTGATACAGCCCATCTTTCCGCTTCTGAAATCATCAATCACCAGTGCCGCAGCCTTACTATAATCCGGCTCTCCCCCCTTCAAAAGACAATTCCTGTTCTTTGCTATATCAACTATTATATCGGTAAGTTCCTTACTCTCATCAACCTCATAGCGGGCATTGATAATACCCGAATAATTTTTAATCAGATATTTGATAAGTTCCATTGCAAGCTCATCAATATTTAAGATTTCATCCTTGATTGAACCTATAAGGGCAAGTCTTAAACCTACCATCTGGTCTTCAAACTTAGGCCACAAAATACCCGGTGTATCAAGGAGTTCCACATTTTTGTTCAATCTTATCCACTGCTTACCCTTTGTCACACCCGGTTTATTACCAGTCTTTGCACAGGCTTTTCCTGCATAGGAATTGATAAAGGTGGATTTTCCCACATTAGGAATGCCCACAACCATGGCTCTGACAGGGCGGTTTTTGATTCCGCGCTTTCTGTCCCTCTCAATCTTTTCCTTGCAGGCTTCCATCACAATATCAGTGATACTCTTCATGCTGTTTTTGGTTCTGGCATCGAGACTCACCACAAAAAATCCCTTTGACTTAAAATACTCTGCCCACTTCTTTGTCTGCTCCTTGTCTGCCAAATCAGCTTTATTCATAAGAATAAGCCTGTATTTATTTTTTCCTAATTCGTCTATATCAGGGTTTCTGCTGGAGAGGGGGATTCTTGCATCCACAAGCTCAATCACTAAATCTATAAGCTTAATATCCTCCTGCATCTGTCTCTTTGCCTTGGTCATATGACCCGGATACCATTGAAAATTCATATTACACCTACCTTAATCTATAAATCCCATATGTGACAGTGACGAAAATGCAAACCATGCCTTGCCCACAATGTAATCCTGTTTTACATTTCCGATATTTGCAAATCTGCTATCCTCACTATTGTTTCTGTTATCTCCAAGTACAAAGTACTCTTCGTCGCCAAGTTTTATTTCATCATCAGCTATTCCCGCATCCTCTATAGAAGCGACCTCGACCGGCTCCTCATACAGTTCTCCATTTACGTAAACCGCACCATCCTTAATCTGAACAGTATCTCCCGGTACAGCTATGACTCGTCTCACATAGTAATGGGATTTTTCATTACCATTTGGCAAAAATACAACCACATCACCGGATTTTGGGTGGGACACTGTATACACAAAGCGGTTTACCAGTATCTGCTCTCCATTGTCAAGTGTTGACTCCATTGCCTGACCTACCACACTTGTTCTCAGTCCGAAAAAGGCTACCATAACGTATGCGATTATAATGACTATCGCAATTTCAACAACCCAGAATAAAGCCTCCTTCACAAGTGGTATATTTATCTTTTTTCTTCTTTTCCTAAAATTAAGTCCTGACTGCCTGCGTACCATGCTGCATGCTTCCTTCCCTTATCTTTTTGTTTAGCCTGACCTTCCAAATGCCGAAAGTCTAAATTAACCATCAACACCCATTTTACAAAAAAAGAGAACCAATGTCTATATAACATCGGTTCTCTCCATTACTTTTCGCAAAATTGCTTATTTTACAAGCTCTTTAACCTTTGCAGCTTTACCTACACGATCTCTTAAGTAGTAAAGTTTAGCACGACGTACTTTACCATGACGTACTACTTCAACCTTCTCTACGTTTGGAGAGTGAAGTGGCCAGGTCTTCTCAACACCTACACCATTAGAAAGCTTTCTAACTGTAAATGTCTCACGGTTTGATCCGTTCTGCTTCTTAATAACAGTTCCCTCGAAAATCTGGATACGCTCACGATTACCCTCTTTGATTTTTCCGTGTACTTTTACAGTATCACCTACAGAAAACTCAGGTACCTCAGCCTTTAACTGCTCTGCCTCAATGCTCTTAATAATTTCACTTGCGTTCATCTTGTGACCTCCTAATCATTTTGACGTTCTTAATGCTACTACTACTTCGCAACAGAGGACCATCACCCATTTATTCACAACATTGGTACTATATCATAATTTTCCTGCTAATGCAAGAAAAAATTATCCCATCCAGTAAACTGATTCTTTTGAACAGTATAATCCCATCTTTTCCTGTAATTTAAAGGATTTATCGTTATCTATAATAACCTGTCCATATGGAATCCAGCCCTTTTCTATCGCCTGGTTAAACATATATGTCTCAAGTGCCATGCCAAGCTTCATCTTTCTGTAATTTTCATCCACATAAAGCATGCCTATGCTGCCTTCGCTGTGGACTCCTATTACGCCTGCTAACTTATCCCCTATAAAGGCTCCGAATACATTTCCAGACTCGACTCTCTCATAAAAATACTCCAAATCATTTGGCCATTCATGGAGCTTTCCTGCAGCTGCACTGTTGTCTTTAGTCAAAAGCCTGATTGTCACCCCCCTATCGTCAGGTCTGCCATCTGCCCTGTAAAGCCCTGCGACAGATAACTTTTCCCTCTGGGTATATACAACATTCCTGCACTCAGTCTGAAGGCTCAGACCATACTTTTCCTCTATCACCGGCATAAGTTCCGGCTGGTGAAGTATAATGCATTCCACATCTGCGCCATCCATATATCCGTTCTGGGCAAAGGCCTCCGCCTGCCCTTCCTTTAGGTTGGTGTGCATGTAGACGCCTGATTCAGTGTCTCTCAACAGATATTCTCTGTCCTTTGCGAATACAAGCTCAGCCCTGCCCCTGTTTATAAGCTCTATCATATCAATGTGCAAAAGCTTTTTCCTCATCATTTCACTCTTGCATTCCTGCAGAGCCTGATACTCTCTATATAGGTCAGGACGTCTCTCTCTTGTCCTCTTCTCAGACTCTCTTATCCGCCATTCATTTATCTTTTTAGTATTTCCAGAAAGCAATACCTCTGGCACAGCCTTACCATGCCATAGCTCTGGTCTTGAATACTGTGGATACTCCAAGAGCTTTCCATGAAAGCTCTCTGTCTCAGCAGACATATCATTATGAAGCACTCCCGGCACCAGTCTTGCAATTGCATCAATCATGACCATAGCCGCAAGCTCTCCGCCGGTAAGCACATAGTCTCCAATTGACACATAGTCTGTGACAACCTCTTCAAGCACTCTCTCGTCAATTCCCTCATAGTGACCGCACAAAAAGACTATATCATCGCTCTTTGCAAAATCCTTTGCCATATTCTGATTAAAGGGCTTCCCCTGGGGAGTCACATAAATCACCCTCTTAACAGAGCCTGCTGAAATATTTTTTACAGCATGCTTATAGGCTGCAAATACAGGCTCTGCCTGCATCAGCATACCGGCACCTCCGCCATAGGTGTAGTCGTCAACCCTATTATGCTTATTGTCTGCGTAATCGCGTATATTGATTGTCTCCAGCGATATAATATTTTGTTTTAAAGCTCTTCCGGTAATACTGGTGGATACCCCCTGCATTATCATTTCCGGAAATAATGTCAAAACATGAAAATTCATTCTGTAATCCTTATAATTTTTAAAATAAAAGATATCCTATGCCGCTGCTACCTAAGTCCCGGCAGGAGATGAAGGATAATCTCTCCCCCCTCAATGTCTACGTTTTTGACGCAGTCCTTGATGGCAGGGACGAGAATTTCCTCGCCTTTATCATTTTTTACAACATACACATCATTGGCACCTGTCTGAAGGACATCATCCAGAGCACCAAGCTCCTCTCCTTCATCAGACACAACCCTAAGCCCTATAAGGTCTGCAATAAAATACTCATTTTCTCCCAGAGGAACTGCGTCCTCTCTTGTCACAAAAAGGGCTGCCTTCTTATATTTTTCTACCTCATTAATATCATCAATACCCTTGAATTTGAGGATCACCAGATTCTTAAAGAACTTAACAGATGTAATCTCTAATTCTCTGCACTCCTTACCATTATCAAGAGTAACTTTTTTCAGTTTTTTAAATCTCTGGGCATCATCTGTGGTAGGAAAAACCTTTACCTCTCCCTTGATGCCGTGTGTCTGTGTAATGACACCAACCTGAAGCATATCTTCCATATATTACCTCATATATCCATCTTATTTGTACAAGCTTTCAATTCGATATAAACCCGTCTATACATCAAATACAGAAAATGGCACCTCAAACAAGAGATGCCAAAATGACTGTTACTGTACTATCTCAACAATAACCTTTTTGTCTTCTTTTGAAGCTGCGGCCTTAACAACAGCACGGATTGCCTTAGCAATACGTCCCTGCTTGCCGATAACCTTTCCCATATCAGACTGTGCAACACGTAATTCCAAAACAATTGCTTTCTCGTTCTCAGTCTCTGTAACGGTAACTTCGTCCGGATTATCAACTAAAGATTTTGCAATTACTTCAACTAATTCTTTCATTACGCCACCTCGTCAAATCTTATTTCTCGATACCTGCGTTCTTGAAGATTTTTGCTACAGTCTCTGTAGGCTGAGCTCCGTTAGCCAACCATTTCTTTGCTAACTCCTCATTTACATGATACTCGCTTGGTTCCTTAGTTGGATCGTATGTTCCGATTTCCTCGATACATCTTCCATCTCTTGGTGATCTAGAATCTGCAACAACGATTCTATAGAAAGGAGCCTTCTTCTGTCCCATTCTTCTTAATCTGATTTTAACTGCCATGATATGTTTCCTCCGTTTTTTTAAATATGTTTTAGTTTATATATCAAAAGTTCCTAAAATGGAAATCCTTTGAACATGTTTCCCATGCCGCCTCTGCGGCCTTTCTTTTTGCCCATCATTCCGGGCATCTGCTTCATAAGCTTCCTTGTCTGTTCAAACTGCTTTACCAGTCTGTTGACCTCCGAAACCTCAACACCGGCACCCTTTGCGATTCTGGCTTTTCTGCTCGGATTTAAGAGGTTTGGATTCTGTCTCTCCTTTGGTGTCATAGAATATATAATTGCCTCGATACGCGCCATGTTTTTCTCAGCGGCATCTGTATCAACCTCCGGCATTTTACCATTGCCAAAGCCCATACCAGGCATCATTCCCATAATACTTGATAGACCACCCATCTTCTTCATCTGGCTCATTGACTCAAGATACATCTCAA
>URLU01000066.1 GCA_900548765.1 uncultured Lachnobacterium sp. | reverse complement strand
AATTGTAATTGATGGTGAAGGTTCAAAGGTTATTTGCAAAGACTAATTTGAAAATCACAGTTTGTCAATTACATGAGATATTGAAAGAGCCAGTCCATTCAAGGTGCTGGCTCTTTCAAAAATTCCATTCTAATAAATCCCACGACAACTTAGTGTAAAAATGAATACTCCTTAGCCAGAAATGAATAGAAAATGAATAAAAGTATGGTGTTACGTATAATTATGAGCTAATATGCATCATACACACTTTTGTAAAAAGGTAGTATAATTATATTAATGTATTATTACTGATGGAATTGTGTACATAAATTGTAAAGCATAAAAAGGAAATGAGACATATGGAAAATCAGACAAAAGGTGAAAAAACAAAATACAGGCTGGCACACGCCATGAAGGAATGTATGGAAACAACTCCAGTTGAAAATATTACAGTGAAGCAGCTTACAGAGAAATGCCAGATTACCAGGCAGACATTTTATCGGAATTTTCTGGACAAGTATGATTTGATTAACTGGTATTTTGACAAGCTGCTTTTGAAGTCCTTTGAGTATATGGGACGTGGCAGCACGGTCTATGATGCATTAACCAGAAAATTTACTTATATCAGGGAAGAGCAGACCTTTTTCAGGGAAGCCTTCCGCTATGATGAGCAGAATTCTCTCCGCCAGCATGATTTTGAATTGATTCTGGATTTTTACGAGAATATGATTCGTGAGAAAACAGGAAAGCTCCCAGAGGAAAATATACATTGGCTGCTTGAGATGTACTGTCAGAGTTCAATTTACATGACTATCAAATGGGTCATGGGAGGACTGGACTGCACGCCAGAAGAGCTTGCGGCTATACTGGTGGATGCCATGCCTGAGAAGCTGGTGGATATATTCATGGAGCTTGGAATACTGAAATAGGAAACTCTATAGGCATTTTTACCGAATAAAAGTGCGTGGATTTGGAATAAATCACGAAATTAATGGGAAAGGTTACACTTAACTGATTTTGTAACTTTTCTTTTTTTCTGGTCATTGTTAATATGATAACAAATAGAGAAGGAAGAGTACAGAAAGGAAGTAAAACTATGGCAAACAGAATTAACTTAAACGGTACATCTTATCACGGAGCAGGAGCAATTGCTGAAATTGCAAACGAGGCAAAAGCACATGGATTTAAGAAGGCATTTGTATGTTCTGATCCTGATTTGATTAAATTCAACGTTACAAGCAAGGTAACAGATATTCTTGAAAAAGAGAATCTGGCATATGAGATTTATTCTGATATTAAGGCAAATCCTACTATTCAGAACGTACAGCATGGAGTAGAGGCATTCAAGAAATCAGAGGCTGATTATATCGTTGCAATCGGTGGTGGTTCATCTATGGACACAGCAAAGGCAATTGGTATCATCATTGCAAACCCTGAGTTTGAGGATGTGAGAAGTCTTGAGGGCACAGCTCCTACCAAGAATCCTTGTGTTCCAATCATTGCAGTTCCAACCACAGCAGGAACAGCAGCAGAGGTTACAATCAACTACGTTATCACAGATATTGAGAAAAAACGTAAATTTGTATGTGTTGACCCACATGATATGCCAATTGTAGCAATTGTAGACCCAGAGATGATGTCATCTATGCCAAAGGGACTTACAGCTTCTACAGGTATGGACGCTCTTACTCACGCAATCGAGGGCTACACCACAAAGGCAGCCTGGGAAATGACAGATATGTTCCATCTGAAAGCAATAGAGTTAATCTCAAAATCTCTTCGTGGAGCTGTTGATAATACTAAAGAAGGCCGTGAGGGAATGGCTCTCGGCGAGTACATCGCTGGCATGGGATTCTCAAATGTAGGTCTCGGAATCGCTCACTCAATGGCACATACACTTGGTGCTGTATATGATACTCCACATGGTGTTGCCTGTGCTATGATGCTTCCAATCGTTATGGAGTACAACCAGGATTGTACAGGAGAGAAGTATCGTGAGATTGCCCGTGCTATGGGTGTTAAGGATGTGGATTCTATGTCTCAGGATGAGTATAGAAAGGCAGCAATTGATGCAGTCAGAAAGCTGTCTGTTGATGTTGGAATTCCAACAAAGCTTGAGGCTATCAAGGAAGAGGATTTACAGTTCCTGGCAGAGTCTGCACACGCAGATGCATGCGCACCTGGTAATCCAAAGGATGCAAGCGTAGACGACTTAAAGACTTTGTTTAGAAAGATTATGTAATTAATAGCATAAAGATATTATAAGAGCAGGCAGTCTGGAGTAAAATTCAGGCTGCCTGCTCTTTTACTACTGGAGTAGTATTGACACCTATATAAGACTGTGGTAGTATGAAATTACAGATACTACTACAGTCTTATGAAAGGAGCAGTCATGGAACAAAAAGCAGAAACGAAACTATTTGATTCCGAACTCAAGGTAATGGATGTGCTTTGGAAGGAAGGTGACAAGCCTGCCAAGGAAATCGCAAAGACCCTGACAAATGAGCTTGGCTGGAACGTGAACACAACATATACGCTGATAAAGCGCTGCATAAAAAAGGGCGCAATAGAGCGGAGCGAGCCTGGTTTTATGTGTCATGCGCTGATAGAAAAATCAGTAGTACAGGAAGCAGAGACAGATGAGCTGATAAACAAGGTCTATGATGGCTCTGCTGACAAGCTCTTTGCAGCCCTGCTCGGCAGGAAAAAGCTGTCTAAGGAGCAGATTGAGAAACTGAAACAGATTGTTGGGGATTTGGAGTGAGGTGATTACTATGAGCCTGTTACAAATGAGTATAGCCGGAGCGGTGATGATTCTTGCAATTGTAGTTATCAGGGCTTTGGCGGTTAACCGGCTGCCTAAAAAGACATTTTTAGCACTTTGGGGTGTTGTTCTTTTACGTTTGTTTATACCGTTTTCCCTGCCATCGGTGGTGAGCATTTATTCTCTCATGGGATGGCAGAGGACATCAGCAGGGATAACTGAAAACGGCACAGGAGGAGGAGTTGCAGGACTTTTTCTTGGAAATGTAGCTACAAGAATTGCGCAGGAGTCGGCTTCTGCCTTGCCTTTAGGGATTTCAATATGGAAAATTATCTGGATAGCTGGCATGCTTATATGTGCTCTTGTTTTTATCACGGCTTATATCAGATGCTTTAGGGAATTTCAGATGTCCCTGCCGGTGGACAATGATATGTCGCAAAGCTGGCTTAAAGAGCACAAGCTGCGCCGGACAATTTCTATCAGGCAGTCAGACAGGATTTCCTCACCTCTGACTTTTGGCGTACTGCACCCGGTTATCCTGATGCCTAAAAAGACAGGCTGGGAAAATGAGGATGAACTCAAATATGTCTTAGAGCATGAGTTTGTACATATAAAGAGGTTTGATATATTGTCTAAGCTGGCACTGATTGCAGCAGTATGCCGGCACTGGTTTAATCCATTTGTCTGGATAATGTATGTGCTGGCAAACCGGGATATCGAGTTGTGCTGTGATGAGACAGTGGTCTGTCGTTTTGGCAGTGAGACCAGAGCTTCTTATGCCAGAGTTTTAATCAGCATGGAGGAGACAAAAAGCGGATTTGTGCCTTTATGCAGTCACTTTAGCAAAAATGCAATTGAAGAAAGGATTACAGCGATTATGAAAACAAAAAAGACAACTATAATATCACTTGTCGTGGCGCTTGTACTCGTTGTTGGAATTGTGGCGATTTTTGCTACCTCTGCACAGAAGGAGGAGACCAGCAATAATGCGACAACAGCAAACGCCGTGGAAAGTGGCGATGCTATGGAGCCTGATGCTGAATATGCTTCTGAGGGCATAAGCTTAAAGGGTAATTTTTGGTTCTACAATGAAAAGCCGATTGCGGGAATATATGATGATAATGGAGGCATTTACACAAATGATGCAGCAGCGGATGCAGACTGCCTTTACCTCAATATTGTGAGGGATGATGACAGCAGTATCTCAAAAGTATCGGTTATCAGCAGGAAGCAGTTTATCAGTATGGTGGATGTTCATATGAATGCTTCAGAGCCCGTGGATGATAATTCTGATATGAATTTTGCGGAGTATACGGAAATCAGGGCAGAGGAACTGAAGGAAGTCAATGAGAGGCTATTAAATAGTATGTCGAAATAGTATGTAGTTGGAAGGGCAGAGGTTAAACTTTGCCCTTTTTTGGTATGTTGTTTGTATAAAAATTATATGCTAGAATAAGGTAGAAAATGCATCCATATACAAAGGGTGCTATTTTATTGGAAGCCCTAGCAATAGAGAGGAAAATATAATTTCATGCAAAAAAAATACAACTACACAGAAATAATAAAAGAAACCCTAATCCTGACAGCTGCAGTTGCGATCATAGCGGCAGCAGTATTTTTCTTTCTGGTGCCAAGCCATGCATCTGTAAGCAGCATATCAGGTCTGGGAATAGTTCTGACTAACTTCATACCCCTTCCCCTGTCAGCAATCACCATGATTTTAAATATTGTCCTTCTGATAATCGGATTTTTCACATGCGGGAAGGAATTCGGGGTAAAAACAGTATACACAAGCATCATGCTGCCACTTTTTATAGGCTTGTTTGAGAATCTCTTTCCCAAATATGAATCCATGACCGGTTCCCAGGAGCTGGATGTATTGTGCTATATATTGGTGGTGAGCCTTGGCTTAAGCATACTTTTTAACCGTAACGCATCCTCTGGAGGCCTGGATATAGTAGCCAAAATCATGAACAAATACCTGCATATTGAGCTGGGACGTGCTATGTCCCTATCCGGCATGTGTGTGGCACTTTCGGCAGCCCTTGTCTATGACAAGAAAACTGTTGTCTTAAGTGTGCTGGGTACTTATTTCAACGGAATTATTCTGGATTATTTTATTTTCCAGAACCATATAAAGCGGCGTGTCTGTATTATCACAGAGAAGGAGGAGGAGCTCCGCAGGTTTATAGTGGAGGATTTGCACAGTGGGGCTACCATGTATGAGGCCATTGGTGCTTACAATTTTGATAAGCACAACGAAATCATAACCATTGTGGATAAGAGCGAGTACCAGAGGCTTATGAAGTTCATAAATGAGGCTGACCCAAAGGCTTTTATCACGGTGTATAACGTATCAAGCATGCACTATATGCCAAAGAGCAATTAGGATTGGGGGCAGAATCAGGCTGTATAGGATTAGTGAAAAATATATTGACAGATAAAAAAAGATTGTGTACAATCAAAATACATTAAAGATTGCACACAATCTAATTGCAAACAATATTAAAGCTAAACCACTTATCAGACTAGGCTTAAATTGAGCCTGTAAATAAGAAAAGGAGACATGCATTATGAATATTTATGATTTTAGCGTTGAAAATATCAATGGAGATTTTTTGATGGATGACTCAGCTGATGATATAAAGAAGAATAAGTGATAAAAGCTGATACACAGGAGGTGAACAAATGGAGAGATACAACATAGCAATTGTGGGCACAGGTCCTGCAGGACTTGAGGCTGCAATTACGGCAAAAATCAGAAATAAAAGCATACTCTTACTTGGCAGCAAAAACCTAAGTAATAAAGTTGAAAAAGCACATACTATTAAAAACTATCTGGGTCTGCCTGAAATATCAGGAGAGGATTTGCAGACTGCTTTCAAGAAGCACCTGGACCAGATGGACATAGAAATCACAGAGGACAAGGTAAACACGGTCTATGCAATGGGCGATTACTTTGCAATTCAGGGACACAGCGGCATGTACGAGGCAGAGACAGTAATCCTTGCCTGTGGACTATCGGCTGTAAAGCCCATGCCCGGTGAACTGGAAAATCTGGGACGTGGTGTAAGCTACTGCGCAACCTGCGACGGCATGCTCTACAAGGGCAAAACTGTCATTGTGGTGGGATATTCACCGGAGGATGAGAAGGAAGCTAATTATCTGGCAGAAATTGTAGAAAAAGTTATTTACATTCCCATGTATAAGGATGAAAATAAGCTTGATGAGAGAATAGAGCTCTTGCAGGACATTAAGCCCACAGGCATAGAAAAATGTGAGCAGGGATATATTCTCGAAACAGATAGTGGCAGGCTGGAAGCCGATGGTATTTTTATACTCAGGGAGAGCGTTGCACCATCCCAGCTAGTTCCGGGACTTAAGCTTGAGGATAATCAGGTTGTGGTTGACAGGGCGCAGAGGACAAATATAGCAGGATTGTTCGCCTGTGGTGACATAACCGGAGCACCATATCAATATATTAAGGCGGCAGGAGAGGGCAATGTGGCAGCACTGTCTGCTGTAAGCTTTTTATACCAACGTATGCAATAAAAGCTGCTACTGGCAGGTTTTCTGCATCTGATAAGGCAAAAAGATAAGATTAAATAGAGTAAAGGAGATAAGCAAAATGGTAAAGAAGATTTCACAGGAAGAGTTTGAACAGGTTAAAAATGACGATATTGCAGTTATTGATTTTTCAGCAGAGTGGTGTGGACCATGCAAGATGCTTGCGCCAGTAATGGAGGAGGTATCAGAGGAATTAGGAGATTCGGTTTCTTTTTACAATATTGATGTGGATCAAAATATGGATATTGCGCAGCAGTACAGAATCGTGAGCATCCCGGCACTTCTGGTATTGAAGAAGGGTGAGAAGGTTGATATGCAGATTGGATTCCAGCCTAAGGATGGGGTTGTGGAGTTCATTAAAAAAAATTTGTAGAAGCATGTTTAATATGAATACGCTTCCCACTTGTGGGCTGTGTTAATCTCCTAGTATACAGTGTATTTTGCCGAAAAAATATGAAGTTAACTGCTGGAATGAATCGCGGATAGGGTGTTTAACTTTGATAAGTGGATGCCGTTGCTTATGTAAATGGAACCCAGCAGCAGTTCATATTTTGTTCTGCAAAACAACTGTATACTATCCGATTATCCAAGGTTATGGAGTGGGAAGCTGGTTTAACATAATTTCAAATGATTATGCTTAAAAAATATGGCATAAGTAAATTTGAATATAAATAAGCTTGAACAATAGTTTAAGTAAATAATTAATGTGTGTATATGTGATAAGGTTAATAAATATAGATGAATGATAAGTATGATAAATTGAAACTTGAAAATCAACTGTGCTTCCCTCTCTATGCGGCTTCCAAGGAGATAGTCAGGCACTACAAGCCTTTCCTTGACAAGCTGGACATGACCTACACCCAGTACATCACAATGATGGTCATGTGGGAGCACAAGGAGCTGACGGTTAAGGAGCTGGGACAGTATCTGTATCTGGATTCCGGAACTCTGACACCGCTTCTTAAGACCATGGAGAAGAAGGGCTGGGTTGAGAGAAACCGGTCCAAGGAGGATGAGAGGGTTCTTAATGTAAGCATAACTGCTCAGGGTCAGGCTTTGAGGGAGAAGGCTCTCTGTGTGCCGGAGCAGATGGCGGGCTGTGTCTGTCTGGAGCCTGAGGAGGCTGCGGATTTATATAAGCTCTTGAACAAGATATTGGGTAGACTTAATTCTTAGTATTGCAGGGATGGATAGAAATTTCCATCCCTATTCTTTTAGCTGTCATGTATCCAGAAAGTTATCAGTGGCATATTGGGTTGATATGCTGCAAATTTCCCTTTTAATTTGGGCGGAATTATGGTATCATACCTTCGTTGTGAATAAATATGCAAAAAAGGTGTATGAGATATGAATAAAAAACAAAAGAGATGGAGTATTTTTCTTCTTGCCCTCCTTATCTGTCTATCTGTGGCAGGCTGTGGGAAAGATGATGACAGCAAGCCTCTGGCAGTAGAGAGCGTTGAAGACTTAGCCGGCACCACAATCGGTGTACAGATTGGAACTACCGGTGCAATTTATGCAGAGGACTTTGTGGCAGAGAATCCAGGCACGGAGGTTATCCGCTACAACAAGGGTGCGGATGCGGTTCAGGCTTTAAAGCAGCAAAAAATCGACGCGGTGTTGATTGATGAACAGCCGGCATTAGCCTTTGTGGAGAAAAATAATGAGCTTACCATTGCAGATGAAGAGTTTGCAGTGGAAGAATATGCAATCGGAATCGCCAAGGAAAACACTGAGCTTTTATACCAGATAAATGATGCTTTGGAAGCTATCAAGGTCAATGGCACCATGGATGAAATCGTGGCAAATTACATAGGCGATGAAAAGGGTGAGCATCCATATGAATCACCTGAAGGACTTACCCGCGGGAATGGTACATTAACTATGGCTACAAATGTTGCTTTTCCTCCATATGAGTATTACGAGGACAAGACCGCAGTTGGTATAGATATCGATATGATGCAGGCGATTGCCGACTATCTCAATATGGATTTGGTAGTTTCAGATATGGAATTTGATTCCGTTATCATGGCAGTCCAGAGTGGCAAGGCAGATGTGGCGGCAGCAGGACTTACAGTGACAGAGGATAGATTAAAAAATATAAGTTTTTCCGAGTCATACACAACTGCAAAGCAGGTAATTATCTATAATAATGGAGAAAAGGCTGAAAAGATGTCTTTGGCAGACAAAATATATCAGACCTTTATCGAGAAAAATCGTTGGCAGTACATACCAAAAGGACTTGCGAATACACTTCTCATCACAGTATTCTCAGGACTTATTGGCATACTTATAGGTTCAAGCATAGCGAATGTCCGCGTGGCATATGAGCGAAATGATGAGAAAAGCCTGTGGATACGCATACTAAATGCTATTTTTAAGGTGTACATTACAGTTTTCCGTGGAACACCAATGGTGGTGCAGCTTCTGATTATGTACTATGTGGTATTTGCACAGACTGCAGTAAATCCGCTGATTGCAGCAGTTATTGCCTTTGGATTAAACTCAGGAGCCTACCTGTCAGAGGCAATCCGTTCAGGAATCATGGCAATAGAAATCGGACAGTTTGAGGCTGGACGAAGCATGGGCTTTAACTATCACGAGACTGTAAGATACATCATTATGCCCCAGGCGATTAAGGTTTCCCTTCCGGCAATCTTCAACGAGTATATAGCCCTCTTAAAGGAAAGCTCGATTGTAGGTTACATTGGTCTTATGGATTTGACCAAGGCAGGAGACATCATCAGGAGTAACACCTATGAGGCTCTGGTTCCTCTGGTATCAGTTGCACTTGTCTACCTGGTGTTAGTTATGATTATGACAAGCTTTGTAAGCCGCTTAGAGAGGAGGCTTAAACGTGAAAAGTAATAAACCATTAATACAGATAAAGAACATGACCAAATCCTTCGACAAGCAGGAGATTTTAAAGGACATCAATCTGGAAATATATAAGGGTGAGGTGGTTTCAATCCTTGGACCTTCCGGCTGTGGCAAATCCACCCTGCTCAGAAGCATGAACCTTCTGGAAAAGCCTGATTGTGGAGAAATCATCTTCGAGGGGGAAAACTTACTGGATAAATCAGTTTCTGTGGATAAGGTACGTCAGAAAATCGGTATGGTCTTTCAGCAGTTTAACCTTTTCCCTCATATGACGGTGCTGGAAAATCTAAAGCTTGCACCTATGAAGCTTAAGAAAATGTCAGACGAGGATGCAGCAGCCCAGGCAGAGTCCCTGCTTAAAAAGGTAGGACTTCTTGAAAAAGCAGATGCTTATCCTGCCAGCTTGTCAGGTGGACAGAAGCAGAGAATAGCAATCGCAAGAACCCTGGCTATGAATCCGGATGTAATCCTATTTGATGAACCGACATCAGCTCTTGACCCTGAGATGGTTGGAGAGGTGCTTAACCTGATTCGCGAGCTTGCCAGAGAGGGCATGACCATGATTATTGTCACTCACGAGATGGCATTTGCAAGGGATGTGTCGTCAAGAATTTTGTTTATCGATGACAGGAATATCTGTGTGGATTCTAATCCGAAGGAGTTTTTTGAAAATCCTGCAAATGACAGGGTGAGAGATTTCCTGGGGCACTTCAATAATTAGTATGGCAGTTATATCCATGAAAGCATCAAGTGACTGGTCGTGATAATATTTCAAAAATTAAACATAATTGATAAGAAGCGTGATATAGTAGGGATGGAGATTTATTCTCCATCCTTATTGTATTCAGAATAGAGGAGGAAAGATGGTATAGACATGAACATTAATGAAAAGTACAAGGGCATATTTTATATAATTCTGGCGGCTTTAGGCTTTGCGCTCATGAATTTGTTTGTGAAGCTTGCAGGGGATTTGCCAGCCATAGAAAAGAGCTTTTTCAGGAATCTGGTGGCTATATTTTCTGCCTTTGTGGTGATGAAGCAAAAGAAGATAGAGTTTAAAATTCCAGAGGGCACTGGAAAATATATTTTTTTCAGGTCTCTTTTTGGAACAATAGGAATATTCGCAAATTTTTACGCAATAGGCAAATTGAACATAGCAGATGCCTCCATGCTCAATAAATTATCGCCGTTCTTTGCCATTATTTTTTCCTACTTATTATTAAAGGAAAAGATAAAGCCCTACCAGTTTGTATGTGTGATTGTGGCATTTATGGGCGCACTTTTTATCCTGCGTCCGGGCTTTGACAGCGTGGCTACTTTCCCTGCATTAATAGGAATGATTGGTGGCATGGGAGCAGGACTTGCCTATACTAATGTGCGTCTTGCCACAAAGCACGGGGCACCGGGACCACTGATTGTATTCTGCTTCTCGGTTTTC
>URLU01000065.1 GCA_900548765.1 uncultured Lachnobacterium sp. | reverse complement strand
ACAGGCGCGCTTGATGAAAACACAGCCAATCAGGTTTTTGACCTCATAAGGGATTTGAGCAGGACTTATGGCAAAACGATTATTATGGTTACACATAACAGGGAGCTTGCACAGAAAAGTGACAGAATTATTGAACTGTCAAGCAGGAGCTGACAATAAGCCTTAAATCACAGGATTACGGCTCAATATGCAGCAAAGCCCCCAGCCTATGAAACACCTTCTGCGGTATAGCAAAACCAAAGATAATACCCAGCACGATAGCACCGGCAACCTCAAAGGTCTCAATTCCCTTTGCAGATGACATGGCAGTATCCCCATTGAAGAGGTAGTAGGCAGTGTAGAAAATGCCTGCTCCCGGAACAAGAGGGAAGATACCGGTTAAGAGGTAAACTGTGACAGGAGTTCTTCTGGTGACAGCGAGGATTCTGGAAACAATGGTCAGAACCAGTGTAGCCACAAAGGATGCAAAGACAACGCTGAATTCCTTGTGCACAAATATATAGTATACAATCCATCCCAGTGCACCGGTGAAGCCGCAGAAGAAGAGCTGATTTCTGGGTGCTGAGAATAAAATGGCAAAGCCCAGGGTTGCAAAAAATGCAACGATAAACTGAATAATAAATTCCATCTTACATACCTCCAAGATAATGCATGGCAACAAATGGCAGACAGGCACCAACTGCGATGCAGATAGCTGTGATAGCAGCATCCAGCAGATGGATAGTACCTGACAGGTAGTCGCCGTTATAAATGTCTCTGATTGCTGTTGTGAAAGCAATACCAGGGACAAGAGGCATAATCGAACCGATGATGACTTTGTCCTGATGCAGGCCCAAGCCGGTACGGGCAGCAATCATGGTGAGTATGGTTACAAAAAGGCTGGCAAAAATATTGGTAAGGATTCTTGAAACCTTGCCTTTTTTTGTTGCAAAAAGTAGAAACTGCTCACAGATTCCTATGCCAAAGGCAAAGATGAGGTCAAGCCAGGTGCCTCCGAACAGGTAGGAAAAGCCGCCACTTCCGATACCGCAGGATAAGACCTGAAGCCAGCTGGGAAAATCAGGTATGCTCTTGCACTTATCCAGCCTGTCCCAGGAATCAATCAGGGAGCACTTGTGAGAGCAGATGTCTCTGGTGAGCTGGTTTAGTGCTGCAACCTTTCCCAGATTCACAGAGCCCAGAGGCACATGGCGGACAATGCTGCATGAGTCCTCTTTATTTTCATTTGCGCTGGCAAAGATACCATTTGATAATACATATACGTCGAATTCCTCCACCTCGTAGGCATATAGGATTCGCTCAACGGTATCTTCAACTCTATATATTTCAGCTCCGTTTCGGAGCATTGTATCGCCAATTTCTACGGCGAGAGTAAGTATTTCCTTGGTGTATGCCATATTATTTCTCCAATATATATGTGTTAAGACTTCCCACATGGGGGATTGTGTAAATCTCCTGGTATGCAGTTATTTCGCAGAAAAAATATGAAGTTAACTGCGGGAGCGAATCGGGATGAGGGGTGGAAATTTGCTAAGGTGTTTCCGTTGCATGGGATTATGGAACCCCGCAGCAGTTCATATTTTGTTCTGCAAAACAACTGCATACCATCCGATTTGCTGAATGTTGTGTGTGGGAAGTCAGCGTAATGTTACATTCTTATTTACATCCTTTATTAAAGTATATGTATTTGAAGGTGGTGTCAATCAAATTGTTATACAAATATGCAAAAAAATGAGCAACTCATAAAAATTTCAAATCGGGACATAATCATAACATATATTTGCAGAAAAGTGAGGAAGTTCAAAATGGAAAAGGTGGAAGTATACCTTAAGGCGCAGCAGCAAAAAGAAATCAATGTAATCAAGGTCAGGCTGGCAGATATCTGCCAGGTCTGGTGCAGGGATGAAAAGTACATGAACAAGATAAACAATCTGGTTTTGTATGAATTTAAGCCAAGGGAGGAAAAGCGCACCTACAAGAAGGTTTTCTCTATATTAGACATTATCGACAAAATAAACAAAAGTTTTCCAGAAGTTACGGTTATAAGTCTAGGTGAGGCGGAATTTGTCGTGGAATACACCAGCAAGATTAATGAGTCTGGGTGGAAAAATGCTGCAAAAATCATTTTGGTGAGTATACTTGTGTTTTTTGGCTCTGCTTTTACGATTATGGCGTTTAACAATGATATATCAATAACAGGCGTGTTTGAGCACTTTTATTCTCAGGTGCTGGGACGGGAAAAGCCTGTTATCAGTGAACTTGAAATCTGTTACAGCATAGGTCTTGCCATAGGAATCATTGGATTTTTCAACCATATTGGCAAGAAAAAGCTGTCTGATGATGTGACACCGATTGAGGTGGAAATGAACAAGCACAAGAAGGATACCTATGAGACCATAATCGACTCCACCATGGAGAAAGAGTATATAAGCGGAGGGAAAAAATAATGATAAATCATGTGATTGCCGCTCTTGCTGCCCTTCTGGCTGGCATGGGTGTATCTGCAGGAACCTTTGCTTTTATTCTGGTCATAGGTGTAGTTCCGCGAATTATGCAGAGAATGGAATATAAAAATATAGTTGTTGTGGAAAACATAATCATTCTGGGCGTGGTACTGGGGAATATTTCTTCTATATTTGATGTGATTTTGTATAATGCAAACCGGTCCTATATGGAGGTGCTTGGACATGCTGTCATGGTCTTGTATGCAGTCAGCACAGGCGTATTTGTGGGCTGTATAGCCGTAGCACTGGCAGAAATCCTTCATACATTCCCAATTTTATTCAAGAGATTTAACCTGAACAAGGGGCTTAAAATCGTTATTTTTTCCATGGCAATAGGAAAGGTGGCAGGATGCATATACTATTTTTTGCTTGGGTATGCTATTATGTAAATAACTATTTAGGAAGAAGTGAGTACAACAATGGTAACATCGATAGCAAGGCAGAGCATTATTTTAAAATGCTTAAGACAAAAGTCTGTAATGGTTGGAAACTATGAATTTTATTATGTGGCAGGGCTTATGAAAAAACTGATGGGTGCTGATGTGACAAGTGATTTGGAGCCTGAACCCATGCTTGAGAAGCTTCTGGACCAGCTGGATTCCCTGTCACCCAAGGATGAGAAGGAGGAGTACCTGATAAAGCTGGTGAGCACCTATGAAGCCCTGGGTGAGAAGGACGGGCAGATGGCTGAGCTCTTTAAGTGGGGAGAGAATGAGCCTGATTTGTGGCTTGTGACTACAAGCCATGAAGGCGCAGAGTTTATGCCAGAGCGTTAAACGTGCCTTTTTTTCAGATAATAACTGCAAATTAATATACCAAAGCCTGCAGGAAAAGCTGCCGGTGGCAGGTTTTATGTATCAGACCGAAGTGCGGAGCTCTAATGTGCATGTATATTTTCTACATATATGTACACACTGTATTTATAAAAAGTACAGGGGGTATGATTTGTGAAGGATAATACACCAAAAACCAAACAACAGAGAAACGACAGCTACAACGAGTATGTAAAAAGTGTCACACCTACCCACAATCTGTGGGCATGTATGCTTAAGGCATTTTTGCTGGGCGGCGCCATATGTGCTTTGGGACAGCTTATAGTAAATATATGCAAAAACAGCTTTGATATGAACCAGACAGACGCATCCAGCTGGTGCAGCCTGATTCTTATATTCATAAGTGTGGTGCTGACAAGCTTTAACCTGTATGCACCGCTTGCCAACTGGGGTGGGGCCGGTGCGCTGGTGCCTATTACGGGCTTTGCAAACGGAGTATCATCCTGCGCCTGTGAGTTTCAGGTGGAGGGGCAGGTCTTTGGTATAGGCTGTCAGATTTTCAGGATTGCAGGACCTGTCATATTGTATGGTATTTTCAGTTCATGGCTTCTTGGTGTGATATATTATTTTGCGAAGCTTTTATTTTAGAGTCAGAGGAAAAAATATGTTTGAACAAATGAAGGGGCTCAGCCGAAATAAAAAGATTGAGTACTATATTCAGTATTATGGAGCTGCCACAGCAGTTATTTTGATTATGATAATTGCTGTGACTTCTTTTGTCGTGGGCAGGATAAGGGCAAAGGACGTGGCATATATTATAGATACTATGCGGGATTGAGAACATGCAATCAGATAATAAATATGATTAAAGTAAGTATAGATGATTGATATACATATTAGGCGAGGAGAGAAAATGAATATCACACCAGTTGCGCATATAGAGAGCGGCTTCAAGGAGAAGTTTGGAATCCCCAGACAGAGCGGTCTGGTAAGTGGCACTGTAGCACACATTGTCTTTGAAAAGGAATATAAAAATCCAGATTACATAAAAGGAATAGAGGACTACAGCCACCTGTGGCTTATATGGAATTTTTCCAAATCCAATCCATCAAGCGTAAAGCCCCTTGTGACACCACCCAGGCTGGGCGGAAATGTGAAAAAAGGAGTTTTTGCAACCAGAAGTCCCTTCAGACCCAATGGCATGGGGCTTTCGTCAGTAAGGCTTGAGCAGGTCATATATGATGACAAAAGCGGACCTATGCTGGTGGTAAGCGGGGCTGACTTGCTGGACGGGACACCTATCTATGATATAAAGCCATATCTGGCATACACTGACAGCCATGGGGATGCCCGGTGTGGTTTTGCAGAGGAACACAAGGATGACAGCATAAGAGTCGAGTTTCCTGATGAACTTTTACAAAAACTTCCGCAGAATATACAGGCCGCAGTGACAAATATACTTGCACAAGACCCAAGAGCGGCGTATAATAAAAGGTCGGATTATGTATATGGTTTAAGATACATGGACTATGACATCAGATTTACGGCAGATGACGAGCTGCTAAGGGTCGTAGATGTGGTAGATTCAAAGTCAGCAGAGTACAGCAAGGTAAAGTAAATGTAACGAATCAGTTACAAAAGTATAAATAACAGGAGGAAACACAAAATGAAAAAGGTAGAAGATTATGTAAGAAGTATTCCTGACTTCCCAGAGAAAGGCATAATATTCCGTGATGTTACAAGTGTACTTCAGGATGCAGAAGGACTTAAGCTTGCAATTGACGAGATGGTTAAATGCTTAGAGGGAGTTGACTGTGATATTATCGCAGGAGCAGAGTCAAGAGGCTTTGTATTTGGTATGCCAATCGCATATCTCTTAAACAAGCCATTCGTTATGGTTCGTAAGGCAGGAAAGCTTCCATGTGAGACTGTATCAAAGACATATGATTTAGAGTATGGCACAGCTACAATCGAGATTCACAAGGATGCAATCAAGCCGGGACAGAAGGTTGTCCTTATTGATGACCTTATTGCAACAGGTGGTACAATGAAGGCTGCTGCTGAGCTTGTTGAGGAGCTTGGTGGAGAGGTTGTTAAAATGGTATTCTTAATCGAGCTTGCAGGACTTAAGGGACGCGAATTCCTTAAGGATTACGATATTGCTTCTGTAGTTAAATATGAGGGAGCTTAATAGGGCACTGATATAAGAGAATATTTTTGTTTATAAAGTACATAATGATACTAAAAAGAGTTTCGCTTGCGAAGCTCTTTTTGTTTACCAGATAGGAAGTTATTTTATAATTTCTTATACAGCATAATTTTATGGGATTGTGTATCGAAATATGTTTCGTGACGTAGAACTGGGATGCTGCGCTAGGATATTCAGCCACTTCTGACTTGTGCAGGATATTAGATTTTCTTAATGTCCTGTTCTCATTTCAGCAACTCGGCAACAGGATGTCGAACGGTTGCGTCAAATTGCCAATATTTTTATCAGGGCATTTAGAAAATATTATATCCGTAACTCGTCAGAAGCGGCTGAATATCCTAGCGCAGCATCCCAGTTCAATACCTAATTACCTAAAATATATTTTGATCCCAGTCTCTGCAATACAAAGTATGTTTAAACGGAGGTATCATATGAGTACTGGAAAAGCAAAAACTGCTGCGCCACAGATAGGCAGCAGAAGCATAAGCCTGGATAAGCCCGCTTATATACTGCAAAGCGCATCTGTAGTTGGAACAAAGGAGGCAGAGGGACCGCTGGGAGATTTATTTGATGTGGTTGGTGAAAATGACAGGTTTGGTGAGGAGACATGGGAGATGGCGGAAGCAGCCTTGCAAAAGGCGGCCTTAACACTTGCAATTGGTAAGGCGGGACTAACATCAAAGGAAATCCGCTATGTTTTTGCCGGAGACCTGCTGGGACAGGCTATGGCGTCATCCTTTGGATTGGAAAGCTTCGAGATTCCCATGTTTGGACTCTATGGAGCCTGTTCGACCTGTGGAGAAAGCTTAAGCCTTGCGGCCATGACAGTTTCAGCAGGCTATGCTGATTATGTGGCAGCAGTTACCTCAAGTCATTTTGCCAGTGCGGAGAAGCAGTTTCGTTTTCCACTTGAATATGCCAATCAGAGACCGGTATGCGCCACCTGGACAGTGACAGGCTCTGGGGCTTACATCTTAGGAAGCAGGAAGGATGAAGGAAAGGATGTGCTTGGAGCTATAAGCGGTGTCACCACAGGAGTTATAGTTGACTATGGCATTAAGGATTCTATGAACATGGGGGCTGCAATGGCACCAGCCGCCTGTGAGACCATAGAGACTCATTTTAGGGATTTTGGCACGAACCCCAAGACCTATGACAAAATCATAACAGGAGATTTGGGAACGATTGGAAGCAAAATTCTTACCACCATGCTGAAGGAGCGTGGTTATGACATAAGCAGACAGCATGAGGACTGCGGGGTTAAGATTTTTGACGGAACAGAGCAGAAAACAGGAGCCGGTGGAAGCGGCTGTGGCTGTTCGGCAAGTGTATTGTCAGCCTATTATCTCCCACTAATCGCCAGTGGAGAGCTTAAAAAGATATTATTTGTGCCAACGGGAGCCCTGCTCTCCCCTGTCAGCTTTAATGAGGGGCAGTCGGTGCCGGGAATTGCCCATGCAGTTGTGATTGAACATGTGGAGGTGTAGAAATGGATTATGTAAAAGCTTTTGTGGTTGGTGGAATAATATGTGCCCTGGTTCAGATTCTTATGGAAAAAACCAAGATGATGCCGGGGCGTATAATGGTGCTTCTGGTGTGCACAGGGGCTGTGCTTGGAGCAATCGGCATATATGAGCCATTTTCAAAATGGGCAGGAGCGGGAGCCAATGTGCCGCTTCTGGGCTTTGGAAATGTACTGTGGAAGGGCATGAAGCAGGCAATTGATGAGGAGGGAGCACTGGGACTTTTTAAGGGAGGCTTTACAGCCTGTGCGGTAGGAGTATCAGCAGCACTTATTTTTTCTTATATAGCATCCTTGTTGACAAAACCTAAAATGAAAAGATAAAATGATTACATTATGATGAAACAACGTGTAACTACCAAAGAAGAAATATTAGAACATGCTTTAAATATAGCCATAGAGGAAGGTGTAGACCAGGTAAGCATCAGAAAGCTTGCGGCATCCTTAAATATTGCAGTGGGTTCCATGTACAACTATTACAAGGATAAGGAAGCACTTATGACCGCAGTATCAGAACACTTCTGGAATAATATATTAAAGGATCAGGAGCAGCTTTTCAGACCAGGGATGGGATTTACAATGTTTCTGGAACAGTACTATGGATTTTTGTATGGCAGACTTTACAGGCATGACATAAGCTGGCTTTCCGCCATGGATGAAACCACCAAAGACCAGGCGCTTGGGCTGTTTATGAGGGTGCTGGAGGCAGATGAGCGGGTCATAGGCTCTATCTGGAATATGGAGCTGAACCAGAAAGCGTTTTGCGAATATGTATTGAATAATATAATGGCACTCATCAGAACAGGAGAGAGCAATTGCAGATTTTTTATATTTCTGCTGGACCATTTGCTTTATGATGCATAATATTTGATTTTTTCACCATACTAGTCTCATACGATGAAAAAAGGAGATTTGTATAATGAAAAAAATTAAATGGATTATTTTGACAGCACTTGTTATTACAGCAGTAGGAGTACTGGTTGCCTGTGGAACAAACGACAAGAAGGACACTAATAAGGACTCAGTAGTTGAGGACACTTCAACACTTGGAGACGGCATCAAGGATGCCGGTTCTGAAATCAATGATGCAGGACAGAATGTGATTGATGGAGCAGCAGGAGCCGCAGATGATGTGCTTGACGCCGCAGAGGACGTAGGCGATGGAATTGTAGACGGAGTTGAGAATCTGGGTGATGATGTGGAGAATGGTGCAGATAATGCCACAGATAGCAGCAAGAACGATAAGGCAGCCAGAGATGCCCAGAAAGCCAATAACTCAAACAATAGTAATAATGGGACTGTAAATTCTGTGACAAACGGAAATTAGTTTTAAGGCAGAGGATAAGGATGAAAAAAGATACCTATCTCAAAATGACCAGACCGTTTCGCGAAAATGCGAAGCTGTCGAGGTCGTTACATATAATAAACAAGATAATTACATATGCGATGGTGGTACTTTATATGGGACTTTTAGCCTATTACGCATACAATCAGGATGAAAGGCTGATAAGAGCCATAATTGTACCCTTAGACAGCTTCATAATCGTGACAGTATTCAGATATATGCTGAACAGAAAGCGCCCCTATGAGCACTTTGACATCCCTCCGGTAATCCAGAAGGACACAGCAGGGAAATCCTTTCCCAGCAGGCATGTGTTTTCTGCCTTTATAATAGCCATGACCTATTTGTGCTGGAGTCCATTGGTATGGGCAGGAACAGTACTTCTTGTACTGGCAGCCGGCATGGCGGTAGTCAGAGTAATATCAGGGGTACACTATATCAGTGACGTAGCTGCAGGAGCCATATGCGGAATTGCTGCAGGAGTATTGGGTTATCTAATTATCTAATTATTGGTATCAATTAATGACTGTGGCAGTTCTGAAGAAGAAAGTATAGGATAGACAAATATTTGTAATTGAAATGTGTGATTGTATAATTCTATGATGCTAATTAGTGGAAGTATGTTTGTTTCGATAGTATTTTCTAATAAATAAGCATAATGGTAGATAATCATAATTGATAAATTAGTTGCTTGAGGCAAGGGTAGAGATAGGATATGCCACGGCGCTAGCCCGGCATTAGCGACTTGTGTCGGATATTAGATTTTCTTAATGTTCTGTACGCTTCCCAGCAACTCGGCAACAGGACGTTGCCGAGAGCGAGACCTGAGCCATGGATGGCGAATATTGAGCGGTTGCGTCAAGTCTAATCCACCTACACCAGAACATTTAGAAAATCTTATATCCAGAACCCGTCGCAAATACCGGGCTAGCACCGTGGCATATCCGAGCCACTCCCCCTCAAGCCCCATCAACTTTTCCGATACTGCAGCGGCGTCATCCCATACCTTCCCTTAAATGCCCTGTTAAAATAAGACAAATTTTCAAACCCCACCTCCGCAGCAATGGACAGCACCGAATCCTCCGAGCTCTGCAGGAGTCTCGCAGCCATGGTCAGCCTGTATTCCTTCAGATAATCAACAAAGGATGTCCCCATAGTTTCCTTAAAATAGCGCATAAAATGCGATTCGGAAAATCCCACAATATCAGAAACCTCAGCAATTGTTATCTTCTGTGCATAATTATTTTCCACATACTTAAGCACTACCTTCATCTTATCCAGAGCCTTCTTATTCTTGGGCGGCTTAGTCAGGTTTCGGCAGCGGTTATCCAATATAAAGAAAAACTGAAAGAGCATGCTTTTTATATAAAGCTCATAGCCCTGAGGCTTGGTCTTACAGATTTCATCACAGGCATCAATAGGCGCAACCACATCCGTATAGTAGGGATAGACTGGTGTAAAAACAGTGGGCACAGTGATTTTGCCGTGGATAAGCGGATCGAGAAAGCTTGCTGTGGTCTGGTCTGTGTTTTTGGGCGTCAGCATGCTTGGGTTAAAAATAATGTTTTCGTATTCCATACTTTCGTCCTTGTACTGGGCGATTGAGTGGAGCTGACCCGGCAGAATAAAGATAAGGGTCTTTGCATTGACACGGTACTGCTTAAAGTCCACAGTCACAAGCCCCTGGCCTTTTTTGATGTATACAATTTCCATCTCGTCATGCCAATGCAGCGGCACCTGTGAAAAATCAAGTGGGATGGAGCATAGGTAGGTGTTGTAGGGAAAATCAAGCCCTGCATGTTCTTTTTCTTCGTGATAATTTTCGTATTCCAGTATGTTCATAAATATTCTCCGGCTGTCTGCTATATATAGAAAATGTTGGTAGTCTTTGTAAATTGCATGTATTAGATAAGATGTCTGTTGCATGTCTGATTGGACAAATTGTACATTTTTCTCTTCGTAATTTGGCACAAATGCATAAATGTCAAAAGTTTCATGCAATAATAATAACATGATTCTCCTTGAAAAACCACTAAAAAGCACGAAAAATGATAGGATAGTACAATTTTTTGCCCTAATATTGCAAGAATTGTACAGTGTATGAGCATATACTAAGAGCATGAAACAAAGATAGTAATTGAAGTAAGCATAAATAAAACATATACGGAGGGTATAGAAATGGCAATTATGCAGGAAATTGAAACAAAACTTCAGAAAGGAATCTCAGTAAGCTCAAATGAGGAAATCTACTTTGCACTTCTTGACCTTGTAAAAGACAAGGCAGAGAAGAAGATTTCTAACAAGGGAAAGAAAAAGCTCTACTATATTTCAGCTGAGTTCCTTATCGGAAAGCTTTTATCAAATAACTTAATCAACCTTGGACTCTATGATGAGGTTAAAGAGACACTTGAGAAAAACGGCAGAAGCCTTGCTGAAATCGAGGAAATTGAGGCAG
>URLU01000064.1 GCA_900548765.1 uncultured Lachnobacterium sp. | reverse complement strand
AGCCGATGACTTGACTGACCCAGCGCCAGCTACAACATTCGCACATCTGGATGCAACAACAGTACTTGAGCGTTCAATCGCCGAGCTTGGTATCTACCCAGCCGTGGATCCACTTGCATCTACATCACGTATTCTTGACCCTCGTATCGTAGGTCAGGAGCACTTTGAGGTTGCCCATGCTGTACAGGAGATTTTACAGAAGTACAAAGAGTTACAGGATATTATCGCTATTCTCGGTATGGATGAATTATCAGAGGATGACAAGCTTGTAGTTAACCGTGCGCGTAAGGTTCAGAGATTCCTCTCTCAGCCATTCTTCGTAGCAGGACAGTTTACAGGACTTGAAGGAAAATATGTTCCAATCGCTGAGACAATCCGTGGATTCAAGGAAATCATCGAAGGAAAGCATGACGATGTTCCTGAAGCTTATTTCCTTAACGCAGGAAGCATTGACGAAGTACGTGCCAGAATGCAGTAAGGGGTGAGCTTATGGCAGATAATATTTTCAAGGTAGAAATAATTACACCGGACAGAATCTTCTACACAGGAGAGTCTGACTTTATCGAGTTCACAGCCCAGGCTGGTGAGCTTGGTGTATACAAAAATCATATTCCTATGACAACAGTTCTTGCACCGGGACTTGTAAGAATCCATAATGGTGAGGAAGAGAAGATAGCAGCAGTCCATGCAGGATTTGCTGAAATCCTTGGTGACAAGGTAACTCTTCTTGCAGAGCTGGCTGAGTGGCCTGACGAGATTGATGTCAGCCGTGCAGAGTCTGCCAAGCAACGAGCAGAGGAAAGACTTGCTAATCATACTGCTGAGATTGATGTTAAGCGTGCGGAGTATGCGCTCCGCAAGGCGCTTATCAGAATTGATGCGGCAGAGCATAAGTAAGTGTATGGGTTAAAAACTTCCCACATGGGGGTTGTGGAAATCTACTGATATACAGTGTGTTTTGTTCTGCAAAACAACTGTATATCATACGATTATCCAGAGACTTCAAGTGGGAAGTTGATTAACTGGGATGAAATGATATGAAAGAGCTGCCGATGGCAGCTTTTTTTATGCCTATTTTTTACCTCTTGAGAGCTGAAATTTACCTCTTAGCTCAAAGCTATTTACATGAACTGTCATATACAATAGAATCATTCTTGTAAACAAGATGAGGAGATGAAAATGAAGATACGAATTGAAATCGATGAGGGGCTTGAGGAAGAAGAAGTCGTCATACGATGCAGGGAGTTAAGTGATGAAATCGTAGGTCTGCAAAGACAGATTAGCGATGGACTGAATAGTAAGATGCAGATTGAAGTTACTAAAAAGGACATCACTTATTATCTCACATTGGATGAGATTTATTTCCTTGAAACAGCAGGAAGTCTGGTGGCTGTACATACGGCGACAGATATTTATGAGACAAAGCAGCGCCTGTACGAGCTGGAGGATATGCTGCCGGGCACATTTATGAGGGTGTCAAAATCCGCAATCATAAATACGGAGCAGATACGGTCCATACAGAAAAATATCACAGGTGCAAGCAAGGTTGAATTTAATAACACAAGTAAATGTGCATTTGTATCAAGAAACTATTTTAAGGTATTGATGAGTAAATTAGAGGAAAAGAGGTTAAAGAAATGAAAGACAAGAAAAGTGTATTTTGGGGAGTAATAATAATTCTATTAGCTGTCTATGTGATAGCAAGCAAAATGATGGCGCTGCCAGACATTCCGGTAATAAAGATTGCATTTACCATATTGTTAGCTTATATTATTTTTAACGGAATCAGAAAGCTGCATTTTGGAGAAATATTTATACCACTTGCAATCATAGCCTGGATGTTTGATAAGGCTCTTGGAATCGAAAATCTGACACCATGGCCAGTGCTTATAGCAGCAGTGCTTCTGTCAATTGGATTTAGCATGATTTTTAAGAAAAGAAGATTTGTAGTCAAAAGCGGACGAGATATTTCGATGGCAACATTCGATAATGTAGACATCAACGAAGCAGACGGAAGCACAATCACAGTGAATAATACATTTGGTGAGTTAAGCAAATATGTAAATTCAAATGATTTTACAACGGGAGAAATAAAGAATACATTTGGAGAAACAAGGGTTTATTTCAACAATGCGGTAATGGCAGATGGAAAAGCCACATTATATATAGACAATACCTTTGGTGAAGTATATGTCTACCTGCCAAATACATGGAGAATGGAAATGAAAAGAAATAATTCATTGGGTGATATTTCTGTAAAGGGAACAGGAAACAACGATATGGATGCACCATTCATTAAAATAGAGGCAAATAACACATTTGGAGAAATAAGCATTAGGTTTGAATAGAATAATAAGAAGGGAATAGTATAATGAGCAGTTATGATTTTCAGTTAATATATGACAGTTTTTATGGGGGACTTGCAATAGCCAATAATCTGCTTTCTACAGGAATACTTGTGCTTACACTTGTAGCAAGAGGCTTCATTTTCAATAAGGCAAATGAGCCCGCATGGGCAACTGTTGTACCCTTTTATAATCTGTACGTGATGTATAAGATTTCTGGTAAAAAGAAATTGTTTGCAGCATATCTGACATGCTATATTGTGACGATTATATTCAGTGTAATACTGGTGGTTTCAATTATTACAGCAGTAATAGCAACATTGGGAGCCCTGGGTGACAGTTATTCAGGACAGGTGATGGGTGGCTCTCTGGCTGGATTTATAGCCAGTGTTATAATTACAGCAGGTACGTCAATTGCCATGCTGGTCATGAATATTTTCATGTCCATAGGTCTGGCAAAAAGCTTTGGAAAGGGCGGCGGATTTGCCTGTGGACTGATTTTCCTGCCTGTAATATTCTACTGTATTATTGCATTCAACAAGGATATTGTATACAGGGGACCGGGCGGAGGTCAGATACCACCACAGGGCATGAATAATTTCGGAGGACCGGTGCCACCCCAGGGCATGAATAACTACGGAGGTCAGGTGCCACCCCAGGGCATGAATAACTACGGAGGTCAGGTGCCACCCCAGGGCATGAACAACTATGGAGGTCAGGTGCCGCCTCAGGGAATGAATAACTACGGAGGACCACAGACTCCACCGCCACCATACATGGGGCAGTCAAACAATAATCAGGTGAATCATTTTATGAGTACCAGCTCAGGTAGCAGTACTTTAACGATTCGATATAGATAGCGCCAACCGGGAGCCGTTCACCAGTTGAAAGTAAAATCTCTTTGCTATTTAGTGAAGAGATTTTATTTATGTTAACATAAATGGTTTTGTGGCATTTGAGAAAACATTTTGCAATTTAACTTCAAGTAGATATGTTATACTATAATCATGGATATAAGTATAATGGTTTAAATTTACATGTTGCAGTAAAAACATGAAAGGGGAAGGAAATATGGGACAAATAAAAAGGAACTCGAAAACAATGATGGTCATACTGGCAGCTATAATTATAGTATTAGCAGCCAGCATAATAAATGCGCCAGCCAACAAGGCGAAGCTCGTTCTGAATCTCTGGCATGATGAATTTGAAGCAAATTCGATCAGCGCATTACAGAACAGTAATGCAGATGACAAACTCCATGGCATCAAGCTGGATGGAGTCTTCAAAAGCCAAACCGATGGAAATGACGAGGCAGGAATAGTGCAGTATATGGTCAAAGCCTATGGTCTGCCATCAGCAGGGACATATTATGGATTTTATTACAGCCCGGATGATGAGCCTGCTGCGTATCAGAATATAGATTGCAGATTGATGGAAGATGGGGATAACCGCTGGAGCTGGAGTAAGGACGGAGCCAGTGGTGTGACCTATAAGATATGTGATAAGTTCTACTATTATAAGGTGGTGCTGTAGTTGATATGATATATGTGTAGATTTTTGAAATAGAACTTGATAAAATATACAGAAATAATTTAGAACAGTATTATAGAAGGAAAGACTATGGCACAAAGGACAATTCATATGCTTTTTGCTACAAAGCTGACAGATAAAGTAGACATAAAAGACAAGAATAGATTTTTTATAGGAAGTATTCTGCCTGACGCATATATCAATCATGAAGACAGGGATAAAACACATTTTATAAAAAGGATTCAGCAATTGGATTATAAAATTAATTATATTGATTTTGGAGAGTTTTATAAGAAGTACTGTAATAAAATCATGAGTGATGATTTATATCTTGGATATTATGCACATTTGATTGAAGATGCATTTTACAGGCATTATCTGTATCACGAGAAGGATTATATGGAAAAAATTAAATCACATGAGCTTGAGGTACTGCACACTGATTATCATATATTAAATTCATTCATTTCACATAAATATGATATGCCTGTACTGGAAATTGAAGCTGACATGCAAAACGAAATCTTAAATGCCATTGCTCCATTTGATATTTCTGGAATAATACGGGAGTATGAGCGGGATATTGTAGAAAATATTGACCAAAAGGCTGTAATACTAACAGAGAGTATGCTGGAAGAATACGTATCTGAATATGTAGATCTGGCAGCCAGGGAGCTTTGCAGTATCAGAAAAGGAAAATCAATTTTAAATACAGATGATTACAAGTGGATTACCAGGGAGGATAAAATGTAATGAACTACTCAGAATGTATAGAAAACGCAAGAGCAAAGATCGGAAACTACTGCAAAGCCTGCCCGGAGTGCAACGGCAGAGCCTGTAAAAACCAGATGCCGGGGCCAGGCGCAAAAGGGATAGGCGACACTGCAATCCGTAACTACGATAAGTGGAAGGAAATCAGGCTTAACATGGATACACTTGTAGAAAAACGACCAATAGATACCTCTCTGTCACTGTTTGGCAAAGAGCTTAAGTATCCATTTTTTGCAGGACCGGTTGGAGCCGTGAACCTCCATTATGGCGATTGTCTGAACGATGTGTCCTACAATGATATTCTGGTGTCAGCCTGTGCTGAGTTTGGAATCGCAGCCTTTACAGGAGACGGAGTTGACAGCAATGTCATGCTTGCAGCCACAAAAGCAATCAAAAAGGCTGATGGTTTTGGAATACCAACTGTAAAACCCTGGAATATAGAGCTTATCAGAGAAAAGCTTGAGCTTGTGAAAGAATCAGGAGCGTTTGCAGTAGCAATGGATATTGATGCAGCAGGGCTTCCGTTCTTAAAGAATCTCAATCCGCCGGCTGGCAGCAAATCGGTTGAGGAGCTTCACGAGATTGTGGATGCAGCAGGACTGCCATTTATTGTGAAAGGCATCATGACTGTAAAGGGAGCGTTGAAAGCAAAGGAAGCAGGTGCCTCAGCCATAGTTGTGTCAAATCATGGAGGACGTGTTCTGGACCAGTGCCCGGCAACAGCGGAGGTACTGGAAGAAATCGCAGACGCTGTAGATGGCTCTATGAAAATCTTAGTAGATGGAGGAATCCGTTCCGGCACAGATGTCTTTAAGGCATTGGCAATTGGCGCAGATGCGGTGATTATAGCCCGCCCATTTGTAACTGCTGTGTATGGCGGTGGCAGAGAAGGTGTGGAATCATACATACAAAAAATCAGCAGTGAGCTGGCTGATACTATGGCGATGTGTGGAGTGGCTTCGCTTGAGGAGATTAGTCGGGACTGCGTGAGGAGATAAAAAATCGGATGGCTTTAGACCATCCGATTTTGGCATAAAAATTTATTTCACAACGACCTTAGCAAATTTCTTCTTACCACGTCTCACGATAAGTCCGTCACCTGCAAAAGCATCCTTAGCATACTTTGTAGAAATATCAGTAACCTTCTCATCTGCTACAGATACGCCGCCCTGCTGCACATTTCTGCGGGCATCTCCACGAGACTCGCAAAGACCAGCCTTTACGAGAACTGACATGATATCCAGGTCTCCATCAGCAAAATCCTCATCAGAAAGCTCAATTGTAGGCATGTTTGCATTGTTTCCGCCACCTGCGAAAAGCGCATGTGAAGCCTCACGGGCTTTGTCTGCTTCCTCATCACCGTGTACAAGCTTTGTCAGCTCGTATGCGAGAATCTCCTTAGCTTCGTTGAGCTGAGAGCCCTCCCAGCTTTCCATTTTTTCAATCTCATCAAGTGGAAGGAAGGTGAGCATCTTGATACATTTTAATACGTCTGCGTCAGCCACATTTCTCCAGTACTGGAAGAAATCAAATGGTGAAGTCTTGTTTGGGTCAAGCCATACAGCATTTCCGGCAGTCTTTCCCATCTTGTTTCCGTTTGAGTCTGTGAGAAGGGTGATTGTCATGGCATGAGCATCTTTACCAAGCTTGCGGCGGATAAGCTCTGTACCGCCAAGCATGTTGCTCCACTGGTCATCTCCACCAAACTCCATGTTACATCCGTATTTCTGGTATAACATATAGAAATCGTAGCTCTGCATAATCATGTAGTTGAACTCTAGGAAAGAAAGTCCTTTTTCCATTCTCTGCTTGTAGCACTCTGCACGGAGCATGTTGTTTACGCTGAAGCAGGCTCCAACCTCACGTAGAAGCTCAACATAATTCAGGTTTAAAAGCCAGTCGGCATTGTTCACCATCATAGCTTTTCCCTCGCCAAAGTCGATGAATTTTTCCATCTGTTTCTTGAAGCATTCAGCATTGTGATCGATGTCTTCCTTGGTGAGCATCTTACGCATGTCAGTTCTTCCGGAAGGGTCTCCAATCATTGTTGTTCCGCCGCCAATCAGGGCGATTGGCTTATTTCCAGCCATCTGAAGACGCTTCATAAGGGTAAGTGCCATGAAGTGTCCGGCTGTCAGGGAATCAGCAGTACAGTCGAAACCGATGTAGAATGTAGCTTTTCCCTCGTTAATCATATTTTTGATTTCTTCTTCGTTTGTTACCTGGGCGATAAGACCACGGGCAACAAGCTCGTCATAAATTGTCATGTTTTAAAACCTCCTTTTTGTATAAAAGCACAGCTTTATGTGCATCAAAAAACCCCCGTCCTGTTTAAGGACGAGGGGGATTATCTCGTGTTACCACCTTAATTCGCAGGCTGCTCACACAGTCTGCCTTAGTAAGTGTCCTACAACACTTAAGCCTCTATAACGTGCGCCACTCCGTTGCAGCCTACTCATATTTCGGTGCAAAGCTCCGAGATGTATTCCTTTTGTGCTTCCCATGCGCCTCTCATCAGCCGGCAGCTTTCTGTATGTTTCACATAAAAGTACTTGTTCTCTTCATCGCCTGTGAATACTTCAATTGGCTCTATTATAATTACATAGAGGGGAAATTGTCAATAAGAATTGACAAAACAATATAGACTTGGTATAGTAAAAGGAAATTTGAACCGAATATTCCGTGAGGGAGTAGTTCGCGAGAAATCGTGATTTGTCAACAAACCCGGTCGTATGACCTGGCAAGTCTTAAAGAATGAGACTCATGTATACTTAGATTGTCCAAGGGGCAGACTGGGTATACGTGGGTCTCTTTATTTTGAGCTGGTATGGCACTGTATACAGGAGAGATGATGACATATTCTCTGCATGTATATAGGAAAAGACGTGAAACAATATCGACAATTCGGAAAATATATTAGGTTCAACTAAATATAAAATGTATAAACACGAATCAGGAGGAAAAAAATGGGAAACTATATTAACAGTGCACCAATGGCGCTTGTCGTAGTGCTTTTGGTAGTCGGATTTGTATTTTTGGTAAAGGGAGCAGACTTTTTCGTAGAAGGAAGCTCAAGCGTGGCAAAAAGATTTCATGTGCCATCGCTTATCATCGGACTCACAATCGTAGCAATGGGAACATCACTTCCGGAGACCGCCGTAAGCGTGACAGCATCATTAGTGGACAACAATGCACTTGCTGTAAGTAATGCAGTTGGTTCAAATATCTTTAACCTTATGGTTGTAATTGGATTTTGTGCAGTGCTTACACCGGTAGCTGTAGACAAGCAGACATTAAAGAGGGACTTTCCTTTTTCAGTGCTGTGTGCTGTGATTTTACTGGTACTTGGCTTTATCGGTATGGAGCTGGGACATGTGGACGGCGTAGTACTCTTAGTGCTTTTTGCTATATACGTTGTTGTTCTTGTCAGAGTAACACTTAAGCATAAAAACAAGGCAGAGTCAGAGCTGGAGGAAGAGACAGAAGAAATAAAGCTGCTATCAGTGCCGCTAAGCCTTGTATATATCGTCTTGGGAGGAGCTGCAATTGTAATCGGCGGCGACATGGTTGTAGACACAGCCAGCCGGATTGCAATAGATCTTGGAATGTCCCAGACACTTGTAGGACTCACAATTGTATCAATAGGAACATCACTTCCAGAGCTTGTGACATCAATTGTTGCAGCAAAGAAGAATGAGGTTGATATGGCACTGGGAAATGCCATAGGTTCAAATGTGTTCAACTTCCTCATGGTACTTGGAATTGCATCCGCCATTAGTCCGATTGCATTTATCACAGAAAACATTATCGACATCATTGTACTGATAGTTTTCTCAATTATTGTATGGATTATGGCGTGGACAAAATCAGAGCTTAAGAGAGGCGAAGGCTTCCTGATGCTTATTATGTATATCGCATACGCTGTGTACATCATAATGAGATAAATATTTCTATAGGCAGTGGGTGACAAATCGGCTACAAAGTATGGGATGAGCAGTAGTTTGATTTCAAACTTATTCAGAGAGATAATTTACACAAAGGAAGATAAATATGTTATTATTGTTGAAGGTGCTATTGACAGAATTTATAGCAGAAATGGGTGACAAAACCCAGCTTATGCTTGTAGCAATGACATCAAAATATAAGACAAGGGATATTATAATCGGAACAGGAGCAGCAATCTTAGTCCTTAATGGACTTGCAGTTTTAGCCGGAGGTCTTGTTGGAGAATTAATTCCAGAGTGGGTTATAAAGCTTATAGCAGCCGGCGCATTCCTCTATTTCGCAGCAAGCACACTTGCAGGCGATGATGAGGAGGAGGAAGAGGCAGGGGAAAACAAAATCTCTTTCGCACCCCTTGCAGTTTTCTGCACATTCTTTGTAGCAGAGCTGGGTGACAAGACACAGCTTACAGCCATTACCTTTGGAGCAAATGAAGGGATTGGTGCAGCATTAATTGTATGGATTGGATGTTCGATAGGTCTTTTTGCAGCTGACATAATTGGAATGCTGGTGGGCAGGCTTCTTCAGAACAAGGCATCTGAGGAACTGCTTCACACTTTGGCGTTTGCAATCTTTGCAGTGTTTGGAGTGTACACACTTTTCCAGGGGCTGAATATTCTGTTAGCAGATGGCAAAAACCTTGCAATAGGCATAACAGCAGCAGTGGCAGTGGTTTTTGCAAGTGTCTGCCTTGTCCTTTACAGAAAAAACGCTGCTAAGCAGCCACAAAAATAGAAAGAGGTTAGATTATTATGGCAATTGATTTTGGAAAACTCAAGACAGATTTGGTCTCAGCAGGAAAAGAGGTCAGTGGTAAGGTATCGGAGGCATCTAATGCAGCAAAGCTAAAGCTTGATATCCACTCAAAAGAGGATTTTGTGGAGAAGCAGTTTGCAGAGCTTGGAAGAGCATACTTTGAGGCTCACAAGGATGAGGATGTTCCAGAGAAAGATTACTTTGCATCAATTGTTGAGGCGCAGACAGAAATCGCAGCCTTAAAGGATGAGCTTATGGATATACAGGGTGCTGTTACATGTCCACAGTGTGGGGTGAAACAGGCAAAGGATAATTCATTCTGCTCGAATTGTGGGGCGTCGCTTTTAGATGATTAGTTGACTTTTTCTATAACTCGTGATAGATTAAAGCTATTACAGAGCAAACACGTAGAAAAAGAGAGTACCTTTGCCTGAGATTTACAGAGAATCCCTAAGCCGCAGGCTATGCTGAGAGGGGACGATTAAGGACACTGGGAACATGGCTTTGGAGTGGCAGAGCTGAACCTGTATTTTGCATGGGGCATATGTCAGGATAAGTTCTGACGGGAACACCCGTTATAGTGGAGAATATTTCAGACATAATATATTCTGAGATATTTACAGAGGCATGGGCTGTGAGGTCTGTGTGAATAGAAGTGGTAACGTGATTATTTCGCCTTCTAGAGGATGTATATTCTCTGGGAGGCGTTTTTTATCGTATAAAAGAAGTACGATGAAAACATCAGACTGCAAGCTGTCTTGCAAGGATGATGTTTGAAATCGGACGACCTAACGAAAAGTGAGAATCATAGTTGCGAAGCAACGGAGAAGCAGCGAAGCTGCGGATTCGAGCTTATAGTTAGGTATTTATACGAAAACAACGATGAAAGTAAATGAAAAGGAGACATACAATGACAAATAAAGGAAAGTATTATATTACAACCGCCATAGCTTACACATCAGGTAAGCCTCATATCGGAAACACATATGAGATTATTCTGGCAGACGCTATTGCCAGATACAAAAAGGCAGAGGGCTATGACGTGCATTTCCAGACAGGAACAGACGAGCATGGTCAGAAGATTCAGGAAAAGGCAGAGGCTGCCGGAATCTCTCCAAAGGAATATGTAGACAATGTATCAGGAGAGGTTAAGAGAATCTGGGATTTAGTAAACAGCTCATACGACAGATTCATCCGTACAACAGACGAAGACCATGAGAAATGTGTAAAGAAGATTTTCAAGAAGCTTTATGATCAGGGAGATATCTATAAGAGCTCATACGAAGGACTTTACTGTACTCCATGTGAGTCTTTCTGGACAGAGTCACAGCTTGTAGATGGAAAATGCCCAGACTGTGGGCGTGAGGTAAAGCCAGCCAAAGAGGAGGCTTACTTCTTCAAGA
>URLU01000063.1 GCA_900548765.1 uncultured Lachnobacterium sp. | reverse complement strand
TTGTGATAGATTCTGTAAATATATAAATCATGTGATGGGTGCTAAGGTTACCATAGGCATAGGACAGGCATGCGGGAACATACAGGGGCTTGCAAACTCATATCAGAGTGCCAGGGAGGCTTTGTCTTATCGAGTGCTGTATGGCAGCAATCAGGCTATTAACATGAAAGAAATAATTCCGCAGAGAATAATAAAAAAAGAAAGTGCAGAGGAGGCAAGTCTGGCAAATCTGTTTAAAACCATATGTCTGGGAAGTGGTGATGAAATAGAAAATGCGGTAGATGTCTATATGCAGCATAATTTTTATGAATTGAATTCCCTGGAAAAATATCATGTTGCAGTTATGGAACTGATAAGTGAACTGTATCATTTTATGGCCAATAACGAACTGGATACAGGACAGCTGTCTGGTGGAACAAGGTCTATATATAATGAATTGAGCAATTTTGAACCGCAGGTTTTGAAGAAATGGCTTATTAATTTTAGCACTACATTGCATGACGATATGGATGACGTGAGAAATCATTCAAAGAAATCGCTTATAGACAAGGCAAGAGAATATGTGCATAGGAATTATAAACATGAGGATCTGGGGCTTGATGATGTATGCAGGGAATTAGGAGTGTCTAATTCGTATTTCTCAGGCATGTTTAAGAAAGAAACAGGCAAATCCTTTGTTGCTTATATTACAGATTACAGGATGGAGCGAGCGGCAAGGATGCTGGTGGAAACAGGCGAAAAAAGCTATATAATAGCCCAGAATGTGGGCTATGCAGACCCTAATTATTTCAGTTATGTTTTTAAACGAAAATATGGGGTATCCCCATCAAAATATAGGACAGAGTATGAAGAAACACAAATTTAAGGCAGGACATATCCAATCTACTATAATGCTTGCATTTTCCGTTCTTTCCGCGGCAATTATGATAAGCATGGGCGTCATCATGTATTTGAAATTCTCGGCTGCGACGCAGGAGAACATACTGGAAAATAATCAAAAAATCATGGATCAGACGGTAGAGAATGTGGAAAATTATCTGGTCAGCATGAGGCAGATTTCTGATGCAGCATATTATGATGTTATAAAGGAAAATGACATTTCGAACCAGCTGGATAATATTCATAGGGGAATGAATCTCTTGTATGAGGCAAATAAGGGCAATTTGCGAAGCGTTGCCTTGTATGATGAACGTGGAAGCCTTATTGCCGCAGAACCGGTACTGGAGCAAAAAGAGGAACCGAATGTAACAAAACAGGAATGGTTTATACATGCAATGAGCAGGAGGGAAAATATATATTTTTCAACACCACATGCCCAGAATCTTTTTGATGATGGTACCTACAGATATTACTGGGTTATATCCTGCAGCAGTGCGGTTGAGCTTACTGATGGTTCGAATCCGGAAATGGGAGTACTTCTGGTTGATATGGATTATTCAGGTATTGCCAGAATGATGGAACAGATAAATGTGGCAGGAAAAGGACAGTATTTCTATCTATGCGATGGAGAGGGAAATATTATATATCATCCACATCAGGTACAATTGGATACGGACAGAGAGGTTGAGACCAGTGTAGATGCAGCGGCCTCAAGCGAAAAAATATATGACGAGTACCTTGAGGGAAATCATAGAAAGATAATAGTTAACAGCATAAGCTACACAGGCTGGAAACTGGTATGCGTGATGCCATACTCGATTTTTACAAATAAAATGGCAGACGTAAAGCAGTTTGTATGGTTTTTTTCCCTTATTATGACAATGACTCTGATATGGATAAACAGAGTAGTTTCAAGGCGTATTTCGAGTCCGATAATGAAGCTGGATCAATCGGTTTCGGACTATGAGGAGGGAAGCGAGGATGATATATATATAGGAGGTTCCCAGGAAATAAGACATTTGGGAAAATCCATTCAGGATTCATACCGACAAAATTCTGAACTTATGAAAAAGGTAGTCTGGGAACAGAACGAGAGAAGAAAAAGTGAGCTGGAAGTGCTGCAAAGCCAGATAAATCCTCATTTCCTTTATAATACACTGGATTCTATTACATGGATGATAGAAGGAGAGAAAAATGCGGAGGCATCTTTTATGATAAGCCAGCTGGCAAAATTATTCAGAATAAGTCTGTCCAAGGGGCATACTATCATTAAAATGTATGATGAACTCCAGCATGCACAAAGCTATACAAATATACAGAAAATACGATATAAAAACAAATTTGAAGTTAGATTTGATGTGGAAGAAGAGATAATGGGCTGCTGTGTAGTGAAGCTTATTTTACAGCCGATTTTAGAAAATGCAATAAATTATGGTGTAAGGGAGCTGGATGATTGCGGTCTGATAATAATAAGTGGAAAAAGGGCTGGAGATGACATACTCATATCTGTAACTGATAATGGAATGGGAATACCGGAAAAAGATATCGACAGTCTGCTTACAGATACGAACAGGGTTCATAAGAAGGGCTCAGGTGTAGGACTTGTAAATGTTAATAACCGGATAAAGATATTATTCGGAGAAAAATATGGTTTGCACATAGAGAGTGAATTGGATGAGGGAACCACTGTAACAATCAGGATTCCGGCAATTCCATATACTGAAGAAAATCGTATAAAATATGAGGAACACCATATGCCGGGAGATAATTAGATGAAAAGAATGAGCAGCAAAAATACATTTATACTTACAGAAGTGATTCTTGGGATACTTCTGATTATCAGCATAGGATGCATTATGTATAGTAAAGATAATCAGGAGCCGGAGAAAATCGTTGTTATTTTACCGGATGTTGATGAAAACCAGTGGTCTACATTTAAGTATGGTCTTAAGATGGCGGCGCAGGAATATGGCGTAAATCTGGTAATTATCAGTAAGGACAATATGGAGAATGCATACGAGGAACTGGAGGTTATAGAACAGGAGATAGATAATGGAGCGGATGCTGTTATATTCAAACCAATTAGTGATGGAAGCAGACAGGAAAATCTTAAACAGGCAACTGGCAATGTCCCTGTTCTCATGGTGAATGATACATTTTACGGCGATAAAGAAAAATTATTTCATACGATAGAACCGGATCAGTACAATATGGGAGTGGACCTGGCTCAGAGTATTCTTGACGATAATAATGGAAATCTTCAAGGGAAAAAGATAGGAATATATTCCGAGTATGCTGATTCAGAAGCAACAGAAAAAAGAAAGCAGGGAGTATGTGATACTTTAAAAAACAGTGGGGCAGAAATCCTTTGGACAGCTTCCCAGAACTCAGACACTACGGAGCAGATTAATCTTTTAACTCAGAGAAAAGTTGATATTGTGATAGCGCTGGACAATTCAAGTCTGGTAGAAGCAGGAAAAGAGGCATCCGAGAATAATCTGGGAGGTGCTCTGGTTTATGGTATGGGTAATTCAACTGAGGCATTGTATTATCTTGACACTGGCTGGGTTGAATGTCTGGCAGTGCCGGATGAGGTGGAAACTGGATATCAGAGCGTTTTAGAACTTGTCAAAAAGCTGCGAAGCAGAACTTATAGGCTGATGGATAGAGAGGTATCCTATTCAATGCTTACAAGGGAAAACTTGTTTGCAGAGGAAAATAAGTATTTGTTATTCACAATCAGTCAGTAAAATAACGGAGACAAATATTATGAAAAAGAAGCTTGGAAATATTTTGATTATTTTGTGTCTTGTGACGGGCTTATTTATTGGAGCTGGTGGAAGAGAGCAGGAAACTGAAAAAAAACGTATATATATAGGGGTAGCATGCTATGATCAGAAGGATACCTACCTAGGGGAATTGATTGAAGCGTTTAAGAAAGAATGCAGTGAGTATAAAGAACAGGGATACGATATAAGCATGACGGTCATGGATGCTGCAAATTCGCAGAGAACACAGAATGATCAGGTTGAAGAATTGATAAATAATGGATGCGATGTTTTATGTGTGAATCTCTATGATAGAACTGTTCCGTCCCAGATTATTGATGCGGCAAAGGGAAAAAATATTCCAATCATATTTTTTAACAGGGAACCTGTGGAGGAAGACTTAAGACAATGGGACAAACTGTACTATGTTGGGGCAGATGCTAAGGAATCAGGGCAGATGCAGGGAGAGCTGGCAGCTGAAATTGTAAACGACAGACCCGAAGTAGATAAAAATGGAGATGGAAAAATACAATATGTGATATTGGAAGGAGAGATGGGACATCAGGATGCCATTATCAGAACTGAAAGCGTAGCTGAGAGTATGAAAGAAAATGGCATGAATATAGAAAAGTTAAGTTATCGGATTGCGAACTGGAATAGGGCTCAGGCGCAAAATCATATGAATCAGTTAATAGGCCAGTATAAAAATAAGATAGAAATGGTTCTGGCAAATAATGATGCTATGGCACTTGGAGCGATAGATGCCTATAAAAAGCTTGGAATCACAGAAGCTAATTATCCTGTTTTTATAGGAATAGATGGTACAGATGAGGGACTGCAGGCGGTACTTGATTCTGAAATTGCAGCAACAGTCTACAATGATAAGGAGGGACAGGCCAGGGCCATGGCCCAGCTGTCTTTTGCGGCAGTTACAGGTACAGGAATGGATGATATTGAGTTTGTAAATGGAAAATATATCTATCTGCCATATCAGAAAGTGACGGCTGACAATGTGGAATCATATATTAATAAGTCAGAATAGAGACTGAAAGCAAAAGAAGGCAAAAGAAAGAAGCAAAAAAGAGGCAATCTAAGAAATTTAAAATAAATATTGCGTGAAGATGCAAAAGAGTGTATAATCATTTTACGAACAAATGTTCGAAATGCGTATACACTTTTTTGTTGCCTTGTGGTCTTTGGACATGTGTAAACAAATGGATATACCTGATTTTTGTGAATGTAAGAGAACTCGCAGTATTATATTATAATTTGCGGTTAGTCTACATATAGAATATAGCAGACTGAGGAAGGAGGCATCATATGGCTGAGGTGTTTGCAGCTAGTGAAATCATGGATAAGCTCACAATTTTATCAGATGCTGCCAAGTATGACGTGGCATGTACATCCAGTGGTACAGACAGGGGCGGGGATGGAAAAAATCTCGGAAATGCCGCTGCCTGTGGTATATGTCATACTTTTACAGGAGATGGCAGATGTATTTCCCTGCTTAAGATTCTATTTACCAATGAGTGCATTTATGATTGTAAATACTGTGTCAACCGCTCATCAAATGATGTACCGAGAGTATCATTTACGCCTGATGAAGTCTGTAAGCTGACTGTAGAGTTTTACAGGCGCAATTATATAGAGGGCCTGTTCCTAAGCTCAGGAATAGTGCAATCCCCTGATTATACCATGGGACTTTTATACGAGACTCTTTATCTGCTCAGGGTAAAGTATAGATTTAACGGATATGTGCATATAAAGGGGATTCCAGGAGCATCGCCGGAGACTGTGGAGATGGTGGGGTATCTCTGTGACAGAATGAGCGTTAATCTGGAACTGCCTACAGCAGAGGGGCTCAGGCAGGCAGCACCTAATAAGGTCAGGCAGAATATATTAAATCCAATGCGTCAGATTCAAAATGGCATCAGGGAGAGCAGGGCATATCATGGCAGCAGTAATATGAAAAATCGTATGTATCTGGACGATAATACGTACTACAACCAGCTTGCAGAGATGGCTGAGAGCAGGGACAGGCTGATGGAATATCACAATGGACTTGCCATAGCGCAGAAGAATAAAAAGGCAGTACAGCTCAGTGAGAAAAGCTGGGGCTTTTCAAATATGCCGGAGGTGTCAGGCAGGAGGGATGCACTGGCGAGACCTGACAGGTATTTTGTGCCGGCAGGACAGAGCACTCAGATGATCATAGGTGCAACAGGGGAGACGGATTATCAGATTATGTCTGTCACCGAGGCTTTGTATGACAGGTTTGATATGAAGAGAGTGTTTTATTCTGCCTTTGTAAATGTAAACTGTGATGAGAGCCTGCCATCATTATTGCAGGGACCTCCATTAAAGAGAGAGCACAGGCTCTACCAGGCGGACTTCCTGCTCAGATTCTATGGCTTTAAGGCAGGAGAACTTTTATCGGAAACGAATCCTAATTTCAACGAGTTTATAGATCCAAAGTGTCAGTGGGCAGTACAGCATCTGGAAGAATTTCCTGTTGAGATAAATAAGGCAGATTATTATACCCTGCTCAGAGTGCCAGGAATCGGCACAAGGAGTGCAAAGAGAATACTGGCAGCTAGAAGGCATGCCAGACTTGACTTTGGGGATATTAAGAAGATGGGGGTAGTATTGAAACGGGCTTTGTATTTTATAACCTGTAATGGCAGGATGATGTATCAGACTAAAATTGAGGAAAGCTACATCACCAGACATCTGATATATAATGAGCGTCCGGCTATGATGTATTTGCCAGATGGAGCAGGTCAGAGCTATGAGCAGATGTCCCTTGCTGATTTTGGACTTGCCATTTGAGCTGTCATGCATACAGAAAATCTATCACAGGGCAGAAGCTAAAGCGTGCAGGAATTAAAATATAAAAGCTAAATAAGAGAGATAAGCAGTAGATACTGGATTAATAGCAAAGGAATGGAAGAAACATTGAATACAACAATTATGCAGGAAAAACTGATATTAAGATGTGAAGATACACTCGATGGTATTTTTACAGCCATATATGATGCTTTTGTATACAAGAAGCAAATCGGTGAAGCCTACAATGACTCTATTTCCATTGCTATAGGCGAGGAGGGTGAGCTGACACTCTTTTCTACAGAAATTGAAGTGCAGACAGACCCGGTGAAAGCACAAAAGACCATAGGTGCCATACAAAGACAGCTTGGAGGCTTTGTCTACGAGAGAGTATTTCATGCCCTGTGTCATTATGATGCAGACAGGGCAACTATAGTGCTGGGGTTTCTGGTTCGTGGCTTTAAAAAGGGACCAAGGGTTGAGGAGGAGATGGCAGACCCATATGTTATGAGGGTGCTAGAATTGTCAAGAAAAGTCTACAATGAAGAGCAGTTGATGGATGGTTTCCTCAGGTTTAGCGATAACGGCAGATTTTTATATTCTGCTATCGAGCCAAAATGTGATTTGATTCCGGTTATCATGTGGCATTTCGCAGACAGATATCCGGGTGAAAACTTTGTGATTCTTGATTCAAAGAGGAGATATGGAGTAGTTCATCCTGCGGGAAAAGGATGCTTTTATATATCGGGAGAGGATTTTTTTGAAATAGAATCCAGCCTTCCAAAGGAGCAGGATGAGTTTGAGCTTATGTGGAAGGAATATTTTAAGCATATGGAGATAAAGGAGAGGCATAACGAAAACTGTCAGAGAAATCTGTGCCCCAAGTGGTATAGAAAGAATATGCTTGAATTTGATAAAGAACAAACGTAGAGGAATTTTTTGTATACTTTTATTGAATACTTTGGTATACGCAAAAAAGAAGAGCTCGTAACGAACTCTTCTTTTCTTAATCGTTGAATCTTATATCTTATTCCCTAAAACATTTTTATTATAAAGAAAAAAGGTACATAGAAACTCTGATTAGCTCCGTAGTTAATTATTTAACTACTTCAACATTTGTTGCCTGTGGACCTTTAGCTCCATCAGTAATCTCAAATGTTACTGCAGCGCCCTCTTCGAGAGACTTAAATCCCTCCATGTTAAGTCCTGAGTAATGTACGAATACATCATTTCCGTCCTCGGCTGTGATGAATCCGTAACCCTTCTGGTTGTTGAACCATTTAACTGTACCTTTGCTCATCGAAAGTACCTCCAAAAAATTTATGTTGCAAACTACAACTAAACTTAGAATATCATAATGGTTTAAGCTTGTAAAGTGCTAAAATCAAAGCTCTTCGTAAGTTATTTCGTTTTGGAAAAGAAACTTTTTTATTAAAGTGTCCCAATATTTTTCTAAAGTTTTATCAGGTGAAAAGATATTGTAGGACACACCTGTTGTCAGAGACAAAAGCTGGTTTTGGTATTTGATGTTAAAAAACATGCCGCTTATGTCATTGGCTGTGAAGGAACTATCTGATGCCGCAATAGTTTTCTCTAAATTATCAGGTGATAAGAGAAAGATAAATTTGAAAGAAGCCGGAGCCTTTTTGCCCTTTATCAAATCAAAGCAGTTTCCACGCAGGGAAGAGAAAGGAAGCATTTTTAAGCCCGTGAGACCAAGCTCTTCAAGCTCACTTTCTGAGAAAAAGCCGTTGGTTATATGACCATCTATCACATAGCTTGCGGCAGATGAAAGAACTGCCTCCTGCAAGAGAAAGTGGTCGAAGGTTTCGGTTTTGAGGAGTTTATTCATAAAATCCTTTATGTTTGTCAGTTCGAGAGCTATCATGGTGCCTCCTAATTGTTATTATAGTACATTGCATTTTAGTGCTTCCCACTATATAGGTTGTGTTAATCTTCTGGCATACAGTGTATTTTATAGAAAAAATATGAAGTTAGCAGCGGGATTGGTGCGAGATTGGTTTTACAAATTTGCCAAGTTGTTTCATTGCCTGCGTAATGGAACCCCGCTGCAGTTCATATTTTGTTCTATAAAACAACTGTATGCCATCCGATTATTGTAAGGTTTCAAGTGGGAAGCTTCAACTTTCTATTCTTATTATATAATAACAATTATGGGAGGCATATAGCAAGGTTCAAATATAAAAATGCTTATGTCTGTTGTTAGAAATATCGTCTTGCTGTATACTGAATGTTAAATATAAATTGATTTCCTATATGATGATTCTGCCATGTGCTGATGTATAGATGTTTTATGAAAATATACTATATGCCAGCGGATTGGCACAGGTCTATAAGAAAAGTACAAGTAATTGAATTGTAGTGGAGGCTGACATGAACAAAGATAAAGAACAGGAAATACTATTCGACATGCTGAAAAAAGCAGTCACACCCTTTGACTGTGTAAAGGCTGGAATGGAGAGACTTAAGTCGGAGGGGTTTGATGAGATAAATTATGCTGATGACTGGAAGCTTGAAAGGGGTGAGAAGTATGTGATTAACCATCATGATACAGCTCTCTTTGCTTTTACTGTGGGTGAAGGCTATGCTCAGGGTGATATGGTGAGAATCGCCGCTGCCCATACCGATTATCCTACTCTTAGAATAAAGCCAAATGCGGATTTTAAGACAGATGTATATTCTCAGATTAATGTGGAGGTATATGGTGGACCTATCCTTAACACATGGTTTGACAGACCCTTGGGAGTAGCTGGACGTGTGGTTGTAAGGAGCAAAAATCCTTTTAAGCCTGATGTCAGATTTTATAAGTCAGATAAGCCTCTGGTTGTGATTCCAAATCTCGCTATCCATATGAATCCTGAGGTTAACAAGGGCGTGGAGATTAACAGACAGATTGACCTTATGCCGATTGTTGACATGCTGCCGGAGGAGGAGAAAAGCTGTGATTATTTCCTCTCATTCCTGGCAGAGGAGCTTGCTGTAGACAAAAAGGATATTCTGGATTTTGAGCTTATGACTTACTGCATGGAGGAGCCTCAGTATGTGGGTGTAAAGGACACCATGATTTCTGCTGCGAGACTTGATAATCAGACCTCCTGTGCAGCTCTTTTATCTGCAATTATTGATGGAGAGAGAAAAAATGGTGTCAACCTGATTGCTCTCTTTGACCATGAGGAGGTAGGAAGCTCCAGCAAGCAGGGAGCAGCATCAATTCTCCTGCATGATATGTACAGAAGAATTATAAGAAGCCTTGGGGCAGGTGAGGAAGAAATTGACAGGAGTATGTATGATGCCATGATGCTGTCTGTTGATGTGGCGCATGGACTTCATCCAAACAAGCAGGGTAAGATGGACATTACCAACCATCCTGTGCTTGGCAGGGGCTTTTGCATAAAGGAAGCATGCTCGCAGTCCTATGCGACAGACTCAGAGGCAATTGCAATTTTGTGCCAGATATGTGATGCTGATGACATTCCTTATCAGAGATTTGTAAACAGATCAGATATCAGGGGAGGAAGTACACTGGGCTCAATAGCTTCCACACTGCTGCCGGTAAAGACCGTGGATATAGGTATTCCGCTTTTGTCAATGCACTCAGTCAGAGAGCTTATGGGAGCGGCAGACCAGAAAGCCCTAAAGGACGCTGTTACAGCATTTTTTAAGGCATAGTGGTGAGTAATAGCCTTAATATTTATGGAAAGACAATCATTAAACTGCCAACACCAAGATATATGGTATTGTATAATGGTATGGATGAACAGCCGAGTTTTATGCAGTTGATGCAGCGGTAACTTATTGTATAGAGCATGATGTTTTAAAAACATTCCTGCTTAAGCACAGAGCGGAGGTGAAAGATGTGTGTATCACAGAATATGATGAGAAAACATTTGTTGATGGAATACGTGCGGAGGGACGTGCAGAGGGACGCCTTTCTGAAATCTTTGATTCGGTGCAGGCTGAGGATTATGGTGTTGAACGTGGCGCACAGAAAGCTGGCATGAGCCTTCCTGAGTTTGAAAAGGCAATGGAAGCTGCAGGATACAAAATCCCAGAATACGTTTAGAAAGAGCTATAATTTACCCTTGACTACAGTAAAAATTTTTTAATAAAATATCAGCGCAGTAAATTTAATATAAGAGACAATACAAGACAATAAATGTCACCTATCTACTGTCGGACGGATGGGCGCGTTTGTTGTCTTTTTTGTATAATAGCAAATCCTAAAGAATTTCCTATTATACAAAAGGCACTGGCGTGCCAATGATGCGCAACTCGCGGAGATGAATATATAGCTATGCTATCCGCTCGTGCGCAAAAGTGTGCGTCAGGCGCACACTTTATTGTCAGAATGGAGGAAAAATCAATGCCTGGAACAAGAGGAGAATCAATAATAAAAAATAGGTATTGTATTAATTTGGTTTCTGTGATAATATAACGTAGTAATGAAAACTACATGTTAAAGAAAAAGAAAACA
>URLU01000062.1 GCA_900548765.1 uncultured Lachnobacterium sp. | reverse complement strand
TATATTCCGATATAAGATGAACGCTCCTCCTCTGTAATCGCATGGTTCTGTTCCAGCTTCCAGAGGTACTTGCTGAATCTCTCATTGTCGGTCTCCTCTGTGCTCTGCTTTATCTCTGCTGCTGCATCATTGAGCTCGGATATGGTCATATCCAGTGGCTGTATTCCCTGTCTAATCATCTCAAGTGTGGTCTTTGGTGTGAGATTAGAAAAAGTCCTCTGCACTTCCTCGTCCACAGCCTTTATCCTGTTGATATTTTCTACGTTTATATCCAACTGATTATATGCAAGTATACGGACAGCTCTCTGGTTTGACTTATTTACCTCAAGCCCCAAATCCCTTAATATGTCATCCACATTTGAAAATGCCTTTGTTATGCTGTCACCCAGGTCTTTTCTCGGTGTGGTCATCATTGTCTCGTAGCTCTGGTTGGCTTTTTTGAGACTCTCTTCTACATTTGCAGCCCTGTCTGCTATATCCTCCAATGTCTCATCTGCGCTTGAGAGATTCAAAGCATATGCAGGAGAATACTTTAATGTATTTACATAGTCTGTTGTAGTCTTAAAAGTATTGACATTTTCTCCATCTGCAGGAATGCCGCTGCTGTTCAATAAATTCTCATAGTAGGCATTTTCCTGCTCCTTTAAGCACTGAACCAGCTCCTCCAATGGCTTTGTATCTATTGATATTCCCTTTTTGAGAAGGGCAAGGTTTGCCTCTGTTGTCATGGCAAGACGGGTCTCCTCAAGCTGTCGTCTGGCTTTTATCTGAGCCTGATTCTGGTCGTCCACTGCTGCTGTGAAATTATTTCTTTCTGCCTGCTCTAAGTTTTCTATATTGATTTCCTGATTATTCTCCACCAGATATGCTATGTTTTCAGAGCTTGCGCCATCAATGACTGCCTTTGCATTTTCTGCCTTATCTGTCATGGAATAACCCTCTATCAGCATGGCATCCCCAGGACGCTTTCCCTCCGATATGGCATCCGCTATTGCTCCAAGTACAGCTTCATCATCCGGAAGCCCGCCATTTATAAGCACCTGAAGCTGCTCCAGATACCTGAGGTTATCCCCTGTCACCGCTATATTATTTTCGATAAGCCACTTACAGTTATCATAGGTCTGGTCATCTGCCTCCAGCCCTGCATCGGCTATTATATCTGACAACTGCTTCTTGAGCTGGTCAAACTCAGTCTCTGACAGCTGGCTGGCTTCACCGGCCCCACTGTAATTAGCCTTGTATAGATTATCTATGGTCGGCTCCTCGCCATTTTTTAGCACATAGGCTGCTGCATACTCGCTGATACTGCCCATGTTTACTGCCTGATTGTAGGCTGTCTCTGTCTGGCTTATATTTTCCTCTGTCAGCGGAATATCATTCTGCTGTAAAGTCTGCATTATCATAGAAGCAAGAACTTCGCTGCCAGTGATTTCCTTTAGGCTTTCCTCATCCAAATCATCGCCATATACAGATATATCCACTCCAGCCTTTGCCAATACCGCCTTTATCTTATCGGTCTCTGTAATGATGGTCTGGCTGTCTGTGTCTGTCAGAGAAAATCCATCCTCCTGCATTTTCTTGTAATCCTCTGCGGAGGTTGTGTTTGACAGCACTATCATCTGATTCTGTCTGGTCTTGGCATCCAGTCCATTTTCCTGCACCATCTGGTCTGCAGCTGTTTCACCGTTGTTTATGCCATCAGGCCTTGTATACACAGAATCTGGCATTTCCACATTTACAGAATCCTTGTTTTTCACATAGGATTCCTTCTTTGCAGCACCAGTTATGACCTTGACCGATGACTCTGAACCGGTCTTGTAATAGTTTTCTATTGATTTATTTTCTATTGATTTTCCGACTTTTTCTCTTATATCTATCAAAATTTTTCCTCGCAATATGCTTCTATTTCATATTTTTTGGCTGATTATCTGCAGCAACACTTTTATATCTATATCGGTCTTTTGCACAAAAAAATACACCCCAAATTCATGGGATGTATTTATTAATGCCGATTCTCATATAATTCATTACGCAATAATTACCTATCAGACAGGGAATGCGGATGCTCGGGTGCAGGTTATATATTTAATACTTGAATACTGCAACTCCATAAGCCGGCAGTGGATATGCAAAAGAGTACTCTCTTCCGTCGCACTCCTGCTTCTGTGCCTTGTAGCTTACCTGTCTGTCTGTGTCTTTTCCTCCAAATTTTGGATCCTCGCTGTTTAACACCAGCTTGTAGGTCTTATTCTTTGGAACACCTACCCTGTAATCATCCCTTGCAACCGGTGTAAAGTTGATTACAAAAAGCATATTGTTTTTGCCATCAATGCTCTTTCTCACAAAGCTGAAAATGCTTCTGTCTGCATCATTTGCGTTAATCCATTCAAAGCCGTCCCAACTGTGATCAAGCTCGTAGAGACATGGATTTTTGCGGTACAAATGAAGAAGCTCCCTGACCCAGTCCTGCATCTTCTGGTGGTTTGGATTCTCAAGCAGATACCAGTCAAGCTCCCTCTCCTCGCTCCATTCCTTCTCCTGGGCAAAATCCTGTCCCATAAAGAGAAGCTTCTTGCCACTGTGTCCCATCATAAAGGCATAGCCTGCCATGAGGTTTTTGTATTTGTCCTCCTCAAGACCCGGCATCTTGTTGAGCATTGAGCACTTCAGATGTACGACCTCGTCATGTGACAATACTAATATGTATTTCTCACTCTCGTTATAGCTCATGGCAAAAGTCATCTTGCTGTGGTTGTTTTTCCTGAAATATGGGTCAAGCTTCATATAATCAAGGAAGTCATTCATCCAGCCCATATTCCACTTGAAGCTGAAGTTGAGTCCATCATCCTCAACCCTGCCTGTAACCTTTGGCCAGGCTGTTGACTCTTCTGCAATCATCATTGCTCCCGGATTCCTGCCAAGAATCAATGTGTTGATGTGCTTGAAGAATTCGATTGCCTCCAGGTTTTTATTGCCGCCAAACTTGTTTGGAATCCACTGTCCATTTTCCTTGCCATAGTCCAGATAGAGCATAGATGCAACTGCATCCACCCTGAGTCCATCAACATGGTAGTTTTCTATCCACATAAGGGCACTTCCGATAAGGAAGTTCTTCACTTCATTTTTCTCATAATTGAATATCTTTGTCCCCCAGTCCGGATGCTCACCCTTTCTTGTGTCTGGATATTCATATAATCTCGTACCATCGAACTCTGCAAGTCCGTGTGCATCCTTTGGAAAATGCGCTGGTACCCAGTCCAGAATCACACCAATCTTATTCTTATGACACTGATTTACCAGATAGGCAAAATCCTCTGGTGTGCCATAGCGAGAGGTTGGCGCATAGTAGCCTGTTACCTGATATCCCCACGAGCCATCATATGGATACTCTGATATACCCATGAGCTCTATGTGTGTATATCCCATTTTTTTGACATAATCAATCAGACTCTTTGCCAGCTCCCTGTAGCTGTAAAATCCCTCATCCTCTTGTCCCGGATGTCTCATCCATGAGCCCGGATGCACCTCATATATTGCAATTGGACTTGAGTAGACACCATCCTTGCCAAGCTCTGCCCGTTTCTCCATCCATGCAGTGTCTGTCCATTTGAACTTTGATATATCTGTAACAATCGATGCTGTCTCCGGTCTCTTCTGTGCATAATTAGCATATGGGTCTGCCTTGTAATGCTTTCCTCCATTTCGGTCTATAATGAGAAACTTATACATATTTCCCACCTTAACCTGTGGTATGAATAATTCGTAGACGCCCATAGTGACAGGCTCAACTCTCTCCATCTCATGAGAGGTCTCGTTCCAGTCGTTAAAATCTCCAATAACATAGACCCTGTCTGCATTTGGTGCCCACACATCAAAGCATACTCCGTCCACACCCTTCTGCTTCATTGGGTGTGCTCCCATTTTCTTGTAAATGTCATAATGGGTCGCCTGTCCAAACAGGTAGCAATCCATATCTGTAAAATTACTCATATTTCCCCTCCACATATTTATTTTAAATCGAAGTTAGCCTCCGTTAACACGATTCTGTCATCCTCTGTATAACGCTTTGCTGTCAGAATACTAATCGCCTTTCTCAGTCCGCCGTGAGCCTCTCTCTCAATTGCTTCATCAACAATATCCTTGACCTCTGTCAGTGTAGTTGCCTGATCGTACTTCTGAATGTTGCTTATTCTGTTGTAAAGCGCAAGTACTGCCATATCATCTATTTTATAGCCAAGCTCCGCAGAATATGACTTGGCAAATGATACTAATTCATCATTTGTAAAAATAGGTACAGTTACAGTTTCTGTAAACTTGCCTGCCAATGCCGGCTCCTGGGACATCGCCTTCTTGATGCCCTTTGATGTATCCTCAAATATATACAAAGTTCCTGTTATATCATGATCCATCAGCAATGCAAGTGCTGCTGCTGTCTTCCTGTCAATGTCTCCTGCCTTCTCCACAATCAGGCATCCACCAGATACTTTCCTGACTAGCTGCTGTATATCTCTGGTATTGAGGGATGCTGCATCAATTTTACCAACCTTGCCGTTTGGCATGCCGGTTTCCTTCTGCAATACCTTGATTAAGCTTGTAGCAAGCATTGTCTTGCCACAACCCTGATCTCCCTGAATTATAATATTTCCAAGTCTTGCAGATTCCTTTTTGATAAGGTGTGAAGAAACTCCGTTTATAGCCTTACAAAGCTGATCCTCCATGCCCTTTACCGGCACAAAATATGAGAAAATGGCTTTCTGGTCATCTGTCAGCTCATCAAAATGCTTTAATTCTGGTACATCATCCGGAATATCCAAATCCTCCGGCAGGCTTATCTCAGGTATTCTCTGGGTGCGCTGCTTTACGTTTGGAAGTCTCTTTGTAGCTCCCAAATCAGCCTTCCGCTCTTCTCTTGCTGCCTTCATATCGTCAAGGCTTGGAAGAACCATGGTTCCTCCCTGATTTCTGCTCTGCTTTATTTCTCCTGCTATGTCTTCCGGTAAACCTATCTCCGGAAGCTCTTCCGCCTCTGGCATTACTCCTGTCTGGGACATTGCATCTGCCTCTGTTGTCTGATCTGCTCCTATGTCATCCGGCAGTCCTATCTCTGGAAGCTCTTCCGCCTCTGGCATTACTCCTGTCTGTGACATTGCATCTGCCTGTGTTGTCTGCTCTGCTCTTATGTCTTCCGGCAGTCCTATTTCTGGAAGCACATCCGCCTCTGGTAACACACCTGTCTGGGATATTTCATCCGCCTGTAGTTCTACTTCTGGCTCTACAGTTACATCTTTCAATCCCACGTCTGGAAGTCCAGCCTCAGGCAGGTCAACACCCGGCACTGCTGCAGCTGCCGGTACTACCCCCGGAACCACACCAATCGGTCTTGGTATGCCATATGTCTCTGGTATTTCAGCCTCTGGAATCAACTCGTCCCCTGCTTCCATATTATTTTCCGGTGCTGTAAGCTCCTCCATATCAGATATTACAGTCTCCGGTACACTAGCTGTCTCTTCTGGCAGATCCTCTCCCTGCATATACTGCTCTGCCAGAAGCTCCTGAGGTGTAACCCCCGCATCAAGCTTTGGCATGGCTCCTGTGAGCCTGTTCATGATATTATCAGCTTCCTGTAGAGCTCTTGCCTTTGCTGACTCAAGTCTCTTCTGCTCAGCTTCCTGCAAGGCTGTCTCTGCGGCACGCTTTGTCTTTTCCCACTCCTCCAGTACATCCTGTATGCTCATCTGACCGGTTATCTGTCTCTCTACCATAGATTTGTCATCTACCATAAAGCTCATCTGACCATCATAGTCCTCACCAATCATTTCCTGGAAATTTATCTTAAGAGATCCATCTATCTCCTCATCTGTCTTGACGCGCTCTCTGTCAAGCTCAGCCTCCTCATCCTTAGGAAGCTGGAGATAAGGGATATCCTCTACCATTTTCTTTATATTATCCATTGTATCAGACACGGTTTCTTTCTCTGTAGCATTCATAATCTGCTGCATGCCTTTTACAATTTCTTCCTGTAGGTTGACAGTATTAAACTTCTCATTTACAGCGACCTGTGGGATAACCACCGGATCATGTACAAATTCGCCGGCGCGCTTCATTTCCTCCTCGCCGATTTCTGTCATTCCCTCTTTTTCCTGTCGGAATTTTCTGTATTTGCTCTCCTGAATCTTGGTAAGAGGCTGATAGAGCATCTTAAGCTCAAGGGCTCTCTCCACATATGGGCCATCGCCAAACCAAAGAATCAGTTCATCACAGGCATCAATACACTTGTCACTCATGCCAGCCTTGTGATACAGATAAGCCAGCTCGTATGCCCACTCCTCTGTATACTCCTGGTCCTTGAGCTCCTCCAATATAGGAATCAGTTCATCGTATGAGGCTCCCTGCGCTTTTTTGATATTGTACCTGAGCACATACTTCATATTGTCATGAGGAGCAATTTTTACAAATTCCTCATAATACTCGTTTGCGGCAGACAAATCCTTCATCTTGATTGCCACCTCTGCCAGACGATATATAATTACCCTGCCTATAGGTGAGCGGTCGTATGCCATCAAAAGCACATCCCTGCTGTCCTGATAACGCTCTGCCTTATCATAGACCTCCCCAGCCTTGACCAGTGCATTTACATTTTTTATTTTATTCCAATTGATCGTGTCAGCCAGTTCTGCCGCAGCCTCATAATTCTCCTCTGCAAACAGACTTTTCATTTGATCTATCTTTAGATTGTATTCGTATTTATCCAACTGTGCCACCTCAATATATAGTCTAAAATTAGTTACAATAATCTAGTTTTAGTGTAACATAGGCAAATATAGATGTCAAAAAACTTAGAAAAAAAGCACTGAAAAAATCAGTGCTTTCTAACTATTGCTTATCTTTGTATACCAGCTCGTTGTTTTTCTCATTGACGGCAACCATTTCCACGTACTCCTTTGTACGCTCCGGAAGCTTTTTCTTTCTGAGAGAATGGTTAACAACCCTACGGATTATATAGTATATTACCGCAAAAACCGGTACTCCAAGTAACATTCCTATGAAGCCAAAGCATCCTCCACCCACAAGGATTGCAAACATTACCCAGAATGATGACAAACCTGTTGATGAGCCAAGAATCTTTGGTCCTATAATGTTACCATCCACCTGCTGAAGAATAATAATGAAAATCAACAGATACAATGCATGTAATGGACTCTGCAAAACAACGATAATCAAACTTGGAATTGCACCTATAAATGGTCCAAATACAGGAATCACGTTTGTCACACCTACTATCACTGCTACCAGCACAGCAGATGGGATTCTCAGTATCAGACAGCCTATATATGCTATTATTCCAATTATGATGGAATCTATGATTTTTCCAGTAATAAATCCACCAAAAATCTCACTTGCCTTCTGACATGTCTCGATAATTACGTTTCCTGTCTTAGGCTTAAATATAGAATAAATTATTTTCTTACTCTGTCCTGTAAGAGTTTCCTGAATCGCCATAACGTATACCATTACTATGATACCGATTATGAAATTAAGTAAACCCTTTACTACTGAAATCACACCTGATGTCAGCTCAGCAATATAGGTCTGTGCCTCCGGAAGCAGCTTATTCTGTGCGAAATCCTCCACATAATCAGTCAGCGATTGGATTATCTCACTTGTTTTTGCTGCTATCTCGCTGTCACCCAAAATACCATTCTGTATGGTATCTATCAGTGTCTTAACATCTGATGGCAGGCTGGATAAGAGACTGGTTACACTTGATATAAGTGATGGAACAATCGCCGCAATCAGTAAACTTATAAATCCAATAATAATAAGTACACAAGCTGTTACTGCAAGTCCTCTCGACAGCTTATCTGCTGTCTCCTGTTTTTTTATCTTTTGTGAAAAAAACTTATAGTTTTTTTTCTGTAAAAATAGCATAACCGGATTTAAGATATAGGCAAGCACCAGTCCTATGATAATCGGCTGTAAAGCACTGATTATCTTGTTCCAGCCATCTGCAAATCCCTGATACCTAAAAATCATGAAGAAGAATAGAATACACAGCACAAATGTCACAAAAACTGTTGTGCCGATTCTGACCATGTGCACCCATTCATCCCTGTTGTCCTGCTTGTTATTTTTCCCGTCGTCCATGCACGTTCCTCCTATTTACGGTTATAATTTATCAGGCATCCCTTTAAGATGATTTCTCTCTCGTCTGGTGTAAGCTCACCCATCTTGAGTGTAAATGGATTTAATCTGCCATCCTTTACCACATATGCCTCAAATTCAGTCTTGCTGTCAGCAATTGCTTTACGGATTCCCGGAAGGAAAATGTAGTCGAGATTCTTAAATGGAAGCTCACCCTCATCAATGATGAATGGTAACATTCCCCAGTTAATAAGGTTTGAACGATATCTCTTGGTTGCATATTCATTTGCGATATTTGCCCATCCACCAAGTACCTTCTGGCAGGATGCAGCCTGCTCACGGGCAGAACCATCACCCGGCTTAACCGCAAAGATAGTACTTCCAAATCCGATATTGTCATGACATACATCTGGGAATTGTGATTTTACAACTTCCATAATATCTCTAAGCTCTGGAACAGCTTCTCCTGCGCACTGGCCAGCTTCGATGGCTTTCTGAGCCTTCTGTATTTCCTTGGCTCTTCCTACATACTCAGGATCCTTTCTTGAAAGTGCAAACTCAGCAAGTCCAAGTGGATTTGAACGATAAGATGATGTCTCTCCTGATGGAATAAGCTCATCTGTTGTTGTAACAGGGTCATGAATCTCTGATACAACCTTTAATACCATATTTTCTGGAAGAGCACTCATTGCTGGCCAATCCTTGATGTTTGGTCCAAACTGAATCTCAACATCCGGGTCTGCCACACCATGACTGTCAAATACACGATTCTCATATATTGTCTTGTCAAAGAAATATTTTGGTTTTGTATATTCTACATCAATCTCTGCAGCTGATGTCAGATATCCCTTGTTTGCTGCTGTTGCAGCGATTGAACGCGCATCCATAAGTGCTACTGAACTAATCTGTCCGTTCTGAACCTTAGAGCCCTCTCTGTTAGGGAAGTTTCTGGTTGAATGACGGATAGAGAATGCGTTGTTTGCCGGTGTGTCTCCTGCACCAAAGCATGGTCCACAGAAGGCAGTCTTCACAATTGCTCCTGTTGCAAGGAGGTTAGCAACTGCTCCGTTCTTTACCAGCTCCATATAAATAGGTGTAGAGGCAGGATATACACTGAGTGTAAATTCGTCTGCTCCAATTGATGTACCCTTTAAAATGTCAGCTGCATCACAGATATTCTCAAATCCTCCACCGGCACAGCCTGCAATAATTCCCTGGTCTACATATAATTTTCCATTTCTTACTTTGCTCTTTAAATCCAGCTTAACCTTACCATCAAAGCTCACCTCGGCTCTCTTCTCACAGTCATCGAGAATGTCCATAAGATTGGCATTGAGCTCATCAATTGTGTAAGTGTTGCTTGGATGGAATGGCATAGCTATCATTGGACGAATCTGGCTCAAATCAATCTCGATAAAGCTGTCATAGTAGGCAATTTCACCTGGATTAAGCTCCTCGTAGTCCTCTTCACGCCCATGAATCTCATAGAATTCCTTTACCTTATCATCTGTTCTCCAGATTGATGAGAGACAGGTTGTCTCTGTAGTCATTACATCAACACCGATACGGAAATCTACACTTAAGTTAGATACGCCTGGTCCTACGAATTCCATAACTTTATTTTTTACAAATCCATTGCCAAATACTTCTCCGATGATTGCAAGGGCAATATCCTGTGGTCCTACTCCCTTTATTGGCTCACCTGTGAGGTAGATACCTACAACCTCTGGTCTGTCGATATCATATGTCTGCTCAAGGAGCTGCTTTACAAGCTCTGGTCCACCCTCGCCGATAGCCATTGTTCCAAGGGCTCCATAACGGGTATGGGAATCAGAACCAAGTATCATCCTGCCGCCGCCTGCAAGCATCTCTCTTGCAAACTGATGGATTACTGCCTGATGGGGTGGTACATAGATTCCGCCATATTTCTTTGCACAGGTAAGTCCAAACATGTGGTCATCTTCGTTTATTGTTCCGCCGACAGCACAGAGACTGTTATGGCAGTTTGTCAAAACATAAGGAATTGGGAATTTCTCAAGTCCAGAAGCTCTGGCTGTCTGGATAATTCCTACGAAAGTAATATCATGAGAGGTCAGCTTGTCAAATTTAATCTGGAGCTTGTCCATGTTTCCAGATGTATTATGGTCTCTTAAGATACCATATGCTATGGTATTCTGCTTTGCCTGGTCTATGGTTACTTCTTTTCCGGTTTTACTTTTTACTGCTTCCAATGCGTCAGGTGCGTTGAGTACAACGTCTTTGCCCTGAATAAGGAAAGCTCCCTCTTTATATAACTTCACTTTTTTTCCTCCATTTTAGCTTACTTTGTTATTTCTGACGTGCTCATCCCAAGAAACATTTGTTTCTTGGGATGTACGGGCATTCGCCCTATCAAAGATAATATACATAAATGCTCTTGTGCAAGCACATCGCATTTATGTATATTATCTTTGGCACGTCTCATTGCTTGCGCTCATTATATCGTGATTTCATCACTCAATAATTTCGTCGTTCGTCAATCATGCAGGCATGTTGACTCACTTGCACTCATTATATCATTTTATACGATATGGTGGCAATAAATAAATCCCCATCTATCACAATTTCGAATTCTCCACCCATTAAATTTGTTAAATTCTTGGCAATTGACAATCCTAAACCGCTTCCCTCAGTGGTTCTGCTGGCTTCTCCCCTGACAAAACGCTCTGTCAAATCCCTTGCCTCGGTACCATTCACATTGAGCTCTGTCTTTGATATATTTTTTATGGTAAATACTGCTCTCTTGTCCTTTTCCTCAAGCTCCACATAGACTCTGGTATTTTCAAGGGCATACTTTGCTGCGTTTACATATAGATTTTCAATTGTCCTGTACAACTGCCTGCCGTCAGCCCTGACCATCATAGGTCTGTTCGGGATTTTGGTGATGACAGTCAGTTTTCTTGACT
>URLU01000061.1 GCA_900548765.1 uncultured Lachnobacterium sp. | reverse complement strand
TCAGCAGCCTCACCGGAAGCAGCTCCATATGTGTCAGTAGGAGATCATGTAAACAAGGGTGATGTGGTCTGTCTGATAGAAGCGATGAAAATGATGAATGAGGTTGCAGCTCATAAATCAGGAGTAATAAAGTCTGTGCTAGTAGAAAATGAAGATATGGTGGAGTATGATACACCACTTTTTGTAATTCAGGAGTAGAAAGTGTTTCGGAGAATTTTAATTGCAAACAGAGGCGAAATAGCAGTAAGAATTATTCGTACCTGCATAGAAATGAATATTGAAACGGTTGCTGTATACTCTACAGCAGATAAGGACTCGCTCCATGTAAAGCTTGCAACCAAGGCTGTGTGCATAGGCCCGGCGAAAGCCAGTCAAAGTTATCTGAACATGAACAGCATACTGACAGCGGCACTGGATAATCACTGTGATGCAATTCATCCGGGATTCGGTTTTTTGTCAGAGAACAGTGATTTTGCAAGGCTGTGCGAGGAAAACAATATCAAGTTCATAGGACCCAAAGCAGATGTGATTGACGCCATGGGCAATAAAGCGATGGCTAAGACCATGGTGAGAAAAGGCAATGTGCCGGTTGTGCCGGGGTCAGATGGAGCCCTTAAAGATTATGATGAGGCAAAAGAGATTGCTGATAGAATCGGCTATCCGGTTCTCCTTAAGGCATCGGCTGGCGGTGGCGGCAGAGGAATGAGGAGGGCTTATTCTGAGGAAGAATTGAAAAAAGCCTATGATGAGGCAAAGGCAGAAGCCAGGGCATGTTTTGGAAATGATGAGATGTACATAGAAAAACTCATAGTAAATCCAAGACATATAGAGTTTCAGATTCTGGCTGATGAGATGGGGAATGTTGTCCATCTTGGAGAGAGAGATTGCTCAATTCAGAGAAAAAATCAAAAGCTTATAGAGGAAAGCCCATGTATGCTTCTCTCAGATGAACTGAGGGATAAAATGGGAGCTGCGGCAGTGAATGCGGCAAAGGCCTCGGGCTATACCAATGCAGGTACCGTAGAGTTTGTGCTCGATGGAGATAATAATTTTTATTTTATTGAGATGAACACAAGGATTCAGGTTGAGCATGGTGTCACAGAAATGGTTACCGGAATTGATTTAATCAAGGAACAGATAAGGATTGCCTTTCATGAACCTCTCGGTTTTGAACAGGAGGACATAAAGTTAAAAGGCCATGCCATGGAATGCAGAATTAATGCTGAGGATCCGGCTAAGGGCTTTATGCCAAATTCCGGGAAGATTACATTCTTAAATCTGCCGGGAGGACCGGGGGTACGTGTAGATACCATGCTCTATAACGGTTATGAGACAAGTCCATTTTATGATTCCATGATGGCAAAGATTATAGTCCATGCTCCTACAAGGCTTGAGATGATAAGGAAAATGAGACGGGCACTTATGGAGATATCCACAGAGGGTATTACTACCACAAGCGATTTTGAATACCTGATCCTGTTTCATCCGGATTTTATCAAAGGAAAATATAATGTGGGCTTTATAGAAGAGCATATGGATGAAATCCTGTCATGGGATGCTTTTGGAGAGGGCAATGAATAAGGTAATAGAAAAAAGAAGAGGAAAATTTGAACGCTTTGGAAGGCTTCGCAAAAGCACTGCATGTATAAGCTGCAGCGAGTGTGGCCAGGAGTTTACAAAGAAACAAATAAAGGAAGCTCTTTATGTCTGTCCAGGCTGTGGACATTATTATGCTATGCCGCCTGAGAAAAGAATAATGTCACTGATGGATGAAAATTCATTCAAGGTGTTTAACTTTGACTTCCCGGAAATTGACCCTCTGGATTTTGAGGGATATGTGGAGAAAAAAGAGGAACTGAGGGAAAGGCTTCACACAAGGGAAGCTGTGCTGGGAGGAGTCGGAACAATTGATGGCAGAAAAGCCGTTGTAGTTGTGATGAACAGCAAATTTATGATGGGGAGCATGGGAGTTGAAGTTGGAGAAACTGTGACCAGGTCAATAGAACATGCTTATCGTTTCAAGCTGCCACTTATTATCTTCTGTGCAAGTGGTGGAGCCAGAATGCAGGAAGGAATTGTATCCCTGATGCAGATGGCAAAGACATCCGCTGCTCTTGAGCGATATAAGAAAAAGGGCGGATTATACATTGTGTACTTTACCCATCCAACCACTGGTGGAGTGAGTGCGAGCTTCGCAGGACTTGGAGATATAAATCTGGCAGAGCCTAATGCTCTGGTTGGCTTTGCAGGACCAAAGGTTATAGAACAGACCATAGGTCAGAAGCTTCCTGATGGGTTTCAAAGAGCAGAATATCTGGAAAAGCATGGTTTTGTGGACAAGGTTGTAAGCAGGGATAGGATGCGTGAAACCATAAGTCAGATACTTATGCTGCACGATATTCCAAGAATCAAAGGATAGAAAAATGTATTCAGCAATGGAAAAGGTGATGCTGGCAAGAGATGCCAGTCGTCCTAAAATAACAGATTATATTGAAAATCTTTTTACGGATTTTTTTGAACAGAAGGGGGATATGCTGGGAAAAGAGGATGGAAGTATTTATGGAGGAATCGCTCTTTTTCATGGCAGACCTGTCACTGTACTGGGTCACAGGAAGGGAAATAATCTTGAAGAAAATCTGACCTGTAATTTTGGAATGCCGGGGCCGGAAGGATATAGAAAGGCTCTGAGGATGATGGAACAGGCAGAGAGATTTAACCGCCCTGTCATTACATTTATAGACACACCGGGAGCATATCCGGGGGTGGAAGCAGAGGAGTTTGGGCAGAGCCAGGCAATCGCAGATAATCTTGCCAGAATGAGCAGCCTGACGGTTCCGGTTATATCTATAGTTACGGGAGAGGGCAGCAGCGGAGGCGCATTGGCAATAGGTGTGGCAAACCGGGTATTTATGCTTGAAAATGCAATCTATTCGATTTTGTCACCGGAGGGCTTTGCAACAATACTGTGGAAGGACTCTGCAAGAAAGGCAGAGGCAAGTGAGATAATGAAGCTTACAGCCCAGGATTTGCAGGAGCTTGGTGTGATTGATGGAATAATAGAAGAGACAGACCTGTATGCGAATCTGGATAATCTTCTGACGAGAGAATTAAAGGTATTGGAAAATAAAAGCGGAACAGAACTTGAACGCATGAGATATAAGAAATTCAGAAGGATTGATGAGAGGTTTTTGACGCTTGGAGGAAATAGATAAATGAAGGGATTACACATTATTGCAACAGGTCATTACGCACCGGAAAGGATTGTGACAAATGATGATTTGAGCAAAATGGTTGATACCACGGATGAATGGATTACTACAAGAACCGGAATGAAAAAAAGACATTTTTGTGGTGAGAAAGACAGCAATGTAACATTGGCTGTAGCAGCGGCAACCCGGGCAATTGCCCAGACAGATATTGATGTAAATGAAATCGGTGTAGTGGTGGTTGCCACATTCTCAGGGGATTATCTGGTGCCATCTGCGGCATGTCTCCTGCAGAAGGAACTTGAATTGTCAGATGACATAATATGCTTTGACCTAAACGCGGCCTGCTCAGGCTTTGTATTTGGTCTTGAGACTATAAGGGGACTTCTCATGCAGAGCGAGAAGAAATACGGGCTTTTAGTTGGCAGCGAGTGCATATCAAGGCACTTAGATATGACTGACCGGAGTTCGTGTATACTATTTGGAGACGGCGCAGGTGCAGCAGTAATAGAGCTTGATGACAGCAGGGCATATACAAGCCTGTTTGGATGTCATGGCGATTTGGATGTAATAAACTGCACAAACAAAGCAGGAGAGAGGAGCCTTGTCCATATGGAGGGGCAGGCAACCTACAAATTTGCGGTAAGCACGGTGCCTAAGCTTATTGAAAGTGTTGTAAAAAAAGCAGGGCTTACATTGGATGATATAGACGTTTTCATATGTCATCAGGCAAATGCAAGAATCGTGGATGCAGTAGCCAGACATCTGAAACTGCCAAAGGACAAGTTTTTTATGAATCTCCATGAATATGCCAATACCTCAGCTGCAAGCCTTGCAATTGCGTTAAGCGACGCTGTTGAGAAGGGGATTTGCAAAAGAGGGCAGACACTGCTCTTGACCGGGTTTGGAGCAGGAAAAACATGGGGAGCAGTGGTGATAGATTTCTAGGAGGTTAATATGAATTTACAGGAACTTTTACATATAAAATACCCAATCATACAGGGAGGAATGGCAAATATCGCAACAGGAGAGTTTGCGGCAGCAGTATCAAATGCAGGAGCATTAGGCCTGATTGCGTCAGGAGGAATGAACCATGAGCAGCTCAAGGCAGAAATAGATAAGTGCAGGACTCTGACTGATAAACCCTTCGGCGTGAATCTTATGCTTATGAATCCTGATGTGGATGCCATAGCAGAGCTTCTGCGGGATGAAAAAATTCAGGTCATCACAACGGGAGCCGGAAATCCGGGAAAATACATGGCGATGTGGAAGGAAAACGGAAGTCTTGTCATACCGGTTGCTGCCAGCGTTCTCCTTGCCAGAAAAATGGTGGAAGCAGGTGCAGATGCCATCATAGCAGAAGGAGGCGAAAGTGGCGGTCATGTAGGCGATATGACCACAATGACTCTGGTTCCCCAGATGGTGGATGCAGTAGATGTGCCGGTGATAGCAGCGGGGGGAATTGCAGATGGCAGGCAGATGGCAGCGGCCTATGCTCTCGGAGCCTGTGGTGTGCAGATAGGCACATGTCTTCTGGTAAGTGAGGAGTGTCCAATCCATATTAATTACAAGCAGGCACTTATAGAAGCAAAGGATAATGCAACAACAGTGACAGGCCGCTCCCAGGGGGCACCTGTAAGAATACTTAAAAACCGTATGGCACGTCAGTACCTTAAGCTTGAAAAAGAGGGGGCTGATAAGATGGAGCTTGAAAAAATCACACTGGGCGGTTTAAGAAGGGCAGTAATTGATGGCGATATGACTACAGGTTCTGTCATGGCAGGACAGGTATGTGGGCAGCTGAAGGAGATTAGGCCGGTTGCGGATATATTGTCAGGCTTGTATGAGGATGCAAGGCGCTGCCTCTCGGACATGGGGAGGAAAGAGATATGAAATTAGGATTTGTATATGCAGGGCAGGGAAGCCAGCATGTGGGAATGGGCAGGGACTTTTATGACTGCTTCAGTGAATTTGCAGAGACAATGGACTATGCATCTGAATATGTCAGGGATGTTACGGAGTTTGATGTAAAAGACCTGTGCTTCAATGGACCGGTTGAAAAGCTTAGTCAGACAAGATACACCCAGCCATGTATGGTCAGCTTTGCAGTGGGGGTTACAAAGCTCCTAAAAAAAGCGGGGATAACACCAGAGTATGTCTGCGGTTTAAGTCTGGGGGAGTATTCAGCCTTGTACGCAGCAGATGTCCTTGAGGAGGGCGAACTTATAAATCTGACTGCCTATCGTGGAAAAGTAATGGAGGAAGCGGTTACAGGAAGAGAAGTAAAAATGGCAGCAGTCCTTATGATGGACAGGGATGTGATTAGAGAGTGCTGTGAAAAGGCAGCAGAGAGGGTCAGCACAACAGAAAAATATGTGGTGGAGATTGCTAATTACAACTGTAAGGGACAAATAGTCATATCGGGGGATGTCTGTGCAGTTGATGAGGCAATAGCCCTGTTAAAAGAGGCAGGGGCAAGAAAGATTGTGCCGCTTGCTGTAAGCGGACCATTTCATACATCGCTTATGAAGCCTGCGGGAGATAAACTCAGAGAAAGATTTAAAGATGTTAAATTCAAAAATTCCACAGCATGCATTATTCATAATGTTACGGGAAGACCAATGGAAAAGGGAGAGAGCCTGCCGATGCTGCTTGAAAAACAGGTGCAGAGCAGTGTGTTAATGGAGGACAGCATCAGATACATGGCTGAACAGGGCGTGGATACAATTATTGAGATTGGACCGGGAAATACAATCAGCAGGTTTGTGAAGAAAACTGCCCCGGATATTGCAGTAATGGGTATTGATACAGTAGATGATTATAAGAAGGTTGTAGAGACTCTTGGAGGAAAATATGTCAAATAGAGTAGCTTTGGTAACTGGTGGAAGCAGGGGAATAGGAAGAGTAATCTGTACAGAGCTGGCAGGGAAAGGCTATGATGTGGTAACCTGTTTCAGCCATGGAAAGGATGCTGCCCAGGAAACTGTATCCCTATGCAGGGAATATGGTGTAAGGGCAGAAGCCTATTGCTGTGATGTGGCAGAGGAAGCTGATGTCATCAGGCTTTTTGCCAGCATAAAGGAAGAGTTTGGCGGTGTGGATGTACTTGTAAATAATGCAGGAATCACAAGGGATGGACTGATTCTTAAAATGAACCAGAAGGATTTTTCGGAGGTTATCTCTACAAATCTGAATGGAACATTTTTGTGCAGCAGAGAAGCAGCAAAGCAGATGCTTAGAAAAAGAAGCGGGCGGATAATAAATATCAGCAGTGTGGTGGGCTTAAGAGGCAATGCAGGCCAGGTCAACTACGCTTCCAGCAAGGCAGGAGTAATTGGACTTGCCAAGTCGCTTGCCAAGGAGCTTGGAGGGAAAGGTATTACTGTAAATGCTGTTGCACCGGGATTTATCCAGACAGATATGACAGCAGAGCTGTCTGACGAAATGAAAAAGTATTGGGAGACGCAGATTCCAAGGAAACGTGCGGGCAGACCGGAGGATGTGGCAAATGCAGTATGTTTTCTGGCTGCAGAGGAAAGCGATTACATAACAGGCCAGGTCATTGCAGTGGATGGCGGCATGAGCATGTAGGACATTTGCAGGAGAAGGCAAAAAAGTGTATGGGATAGGTAAGCAGGAAAGGTGTGCATGATGAAAAGAAGAGTTGTAATAACCGGAATGGGAACAGTCAATCCGCTTGGAAACAGCGTGGAAGATTCATGGAAAAGGGTGAGAGCAAACGAATGTGGAATCGGTGAGATAAAATCCTTTGACACAAGTGATTTCCCGGTAAAGCTGGCAGGAGAGGTAAAGGACTTTAATCCGGATGAAATAATAGGTAAAAAAGAAGCAAGAAGAATGGCGAGATTTACCCAGCTTGCAGTGGCTGCTGCAGATGAAGCGGTTAAGGACAGCGGCATAGATTTTAAGACAGAGGATACTGAACGCTGTGGAGTTATAGTATCGAGTGGAATAGGTGGTTTATCCACTATTGAGGAGGAGCATGCAAAGGGAATGGAAAAGGGATTTTCAAAGGTGTCACCATTTTTTATTCCGATGGCCATTTCAAATATGTCGGCAGGTCAGATTGCAATCAGATTTGGACTTCATGCAATGTGTTCATGCGTTGTCACAGCCTGTGCTGGCGGCAATAATGCAATTGGTGATGCCTTCCGTCAGGTGAGAGATGGATATTCAGATGTCATGGTATGTGGTGGAAGTGAGAGCTGCATTACCGCCCTTGGTGTGGGAGGTTTTGCATCCCTTAAGGCACTTAATACTACAGATGATGTGGCTAGAGCGTCTATTCCTTTTGATAAGGAGCGAAATGGATTTGTTATAGCAGAGGGAGCCGGAATACTCGTGATAGAGGAATTAGAGCATGCCATAGGCAGGGGAGCAAAAATATATGCAGAGCTCTGTGGATATGGAGCAAACTGTGATGCCTACCATATCACAGCACCGGATCCGGAGGGAAATGGCGGGGCAAAGTGTATGAGTCTTGCTCTTTCTGATGCGGATATGAGACCTGAGGATATTGATTATATCAACGCTCATGGTACATCCACACATATGAATGACAGCTGTGAGACAAAAGCCATCAGAAAGGCTTTTGGAAATTGGGCGGATAAGCTGATGGTCAGCTCGACAAAATCAATGACTGGTCATATGCTGGGAGGCGCAGGGGCTGTAGAGGCTGTGTTTACAACACTTGCGGTAAAAGAGAATTTCGTGCCCGCAACAATAAACTATAAAGTGCCTGATGAAGAATGTGACCTGGATGTGGTGCCAAATGAGGGCAGAAATACGCTTGTCAGGGCTGCTGTGTCAAATACACTTGGTTTTGGCGGACACAATGCAAGCCTTGTCATAAGAAAATACGAAAAATAATGTAAGGAGTATGGATATGGAGCTTAATTCAAACCAGATTGAAGAGATTCTGCCACACCGCTATCCTTTTTTGATGATAGACCGCATAACAGAGTGTGAACCTGGAAAGTATGCAAAGGGGATAAAATGTATCAGTGCAAACGAGATGCAGTTTATGGGACATTTTCCCAATCAGCATGTCATGCCGGGGGTGCTTTTAATAGAAGCCCTGGCTCAGACGGGAGCAGTGGCGATTTTGACCCAGGAGGAAAACAAGGGAAAAATTGCATTTTTCGGCGGTATTAAAAATGCCAGATTTAAAAAACAGGTAGTTCCAGGCGACAGGGTAAAATTATCCTGTGAACTGGTAACTATGAAGGGCCCCCTTGGAATAGGCAGGGCGGTGGCAGCTGTAGATGGCAAGGTGGCTGTGACTGCAGAACTTTCCTTTGCAATAGGCATATAGACTGTGATATAGTAAAGAAAAATTCCGGAGTGATGGTGAGCTATGTTTGTAAAGAAATTTTCAGATGTGTATATGAAATTTAAAATGCATTTTTATCAGGAAGTATTTAACCAAATTAGTACAAGAGAGACCTCTTTATCAGTAGTGGAGGTGTTTTGTGTGGAGATTATCCACGCTCTCGGAAGCCCATCTGTAAATGAATTTGCAAACTTTATCCATGTTTCATCCCCAAATGCGGCATATAAGGTAAACAGCCTGATACAGAAGGGGTATATACAGAAGGTGCAGTCGGAAACAGACAAGAGAGAATTTCATCTTGAGGTGACTGACAAATATTATAAATATTTTAATCTGAGTCAGGATTATATTGACGAGATAATTCATCGAATGGAAAAACGTTTTTCAGATGAGGATTTGAAAGTGTTAGACCGAATACTTGATATAACACTAAACGAGCTTATGCCAGAGGTGGATATTCCCACAGCAGAAACTGATGAGTAGAGGGGAAAATATGAAAAAAGGTATTATATTTGACATGGATGGCACACTTTGGGATTCGGCGGCGAATGTGGCAGAGTCTTGGAATGTGGCGATTGCAAAATTTAATGAGGCAGAACTGGAAAATGGAACTTCCACTATTGACAGGAAAATAACAACAGAGGATATGTACAATGTCATGGGGAAAACCATGGACGTGATTGCTGAAATCCTCTTTCCAGAGGTGACAGGTGAGAAGAGGGCGAAGCTGCTTGAACTCTGCTGCACAGTTGAAAATGACTATCTGCGCGGACATGGTGGAAAGCTCTACCCAAAAATCAGAGAGACTGTTGAAAAATTAAAGGAAAACTATCATGTATACATTGTCAGCAATTGTCAGTCTGGATATATAGAGGCATTTTTGGACTACTATGACTTTAATGGCCTGTTTGAGGACATTGAGTGTTTCGGAAATAATAACTGTGTCAAGGCAGATAATATAGCACTGATGGTTAAGAGAAACAAACTGGATGATGCTGTATATGTGGGTGATATCCAGGGAGACTATGATTCCAGCATGAAGGCTGGTGTTAAGTTTATCCATGCGGCATACGGATTTGGAACCATTGATGCCAAGGTGCCGGAGATTAGTACTTTTGCAGAGCTTACCCAGGTTGTGGCTCAGGTAATTTAGTCTGATTAATAAATAAAATAAGAAAAAATAATATAAGATATCCATTCCCTATCTTGCGTGTACACCCTTTTCAAGCTTATAATTACAGGAGTGTTTAGATTGTATACACAGGGTATGCAGTTACAAAAAGAAAAAGAAAGGGAATAATCATGGTAGAGAAATTATTCAAACTCAAAGAAAACAACACTACAGTGAAAACTGAAGTTATTGCCGGAATTACTACATTCATGACAATGGCTTATATTCTCGCTGTAAATCCATCAATTCTTTCGGCATCAGGAATGGACTCGCAGGCTGTCCTTATGGCAACAGCACTTGCAGCTTTCATCGGAACGATGTGTATGGCATTGCTTGCAAACTATCCATTTGCTCTTGCGCCGGGACTTGGACTTAATGCATATTTTGCTTACACAGTATGTGGAGCTATGGGTTATTCATGGCAGTTCGCATTACTTGCAGTATTTGTAGAAGGACTTGTATTTATCGTTCTTTCACTTACAAATGTTCGTGAGGCAATCTTCAATGCAATCCCAATGACACTTAAAAAGGGTGTTTCAGTAGGTATCGGACTTTTCGTAGCATTCATCGGATTACAGGGCGGACACCTTGTTGTAAACAGTGACTCAACTCTTGTAACAGTTGTGTCATATGCTGCACCAGAGACGTTCCATACAATCGGAATCAGTGCAATCCTTTGCGTAATCGGACTTTTAGCAACAGCAATCCTTTACACAAAGAGAGTTAAGGGTTCTATCCTTATCGGAATCCTCATCACATGGGTACTTGGCATTATCTGCCAGCTCACAGGAGTATATGTAATCGATGCAGAGGCTGGTTTCTATTCACTTATCCCATCATGGTCTTCATTTAACATTGGAGCAATTGGTGAGACCTTTGGACAGTGCTTTAACACAAAAGCAATCGGAAGTATCAGGATTGTAGACTTTATCGTAATCATGTGTTCATTCTTATTTGTAGATATGTTTGATACACTTGGAACACTTATCGGATGTGCTGACAAGGCAAAGCTTCTTGATGAGGACGGACAGCTTCCAAACATCAAGCAGGCACTTCTTGCAGATGCAATTGCAACATCAGCAGGAGCTGTACTTGGAACATCTACAACAACAACATTCGTAGAGAGCTCAGCTGGTGTAGCTGAGGGTGGTAGAACAGGACTTTCATCAGTTGTAACAGGATTCCTTTTCCTTGTTTCAATTTTCCTTGCTCCTGTATTTACAACAATCCCTGGATTTGCAACAGCTCCAGCCCTTATCTTCGTTGGATTCCTTATGGTATCTGCTGTAGTAGATATTGATTTCAACGACCTCACAGAGGCTGTTCCAGCATACCTTGCACTTATCGCTATGCCACTCATGTATAGCATCTCAGAGGGTATCGCTGTTGGATGTATCTCATATGTAATAATCAACCTTGTATGTGGCAAGGCAAAGAAAATTACACCACTTATGTAC
>URLU01000060.1 GCA_900548765.1 uncultured Lachnobacterium sp. | reverse complement strand
CACGTTTATGTGCTTCGCTAATCATAGTTTCAAATTCTTCTGTTGTACCAAGTGTCGGATTCAATTTTGTAAAATCACTTGCCCAGTATCCATGGTATGCTGCGTTGTAAGGAACATCTTCTGAGCCCTTATCTGTTACAGCTACTCCTTTCACATTCTCTACTATTGGTGTAATCCAAATTGTATTTACACCTAAATCCTGTAAGTAATCTAACTTAGCTGTTACACCTGCAAAATCTCCACCATGATACAGTCCCGGGTTTTTTCCATATGTATCTGCACCACTTGCTGTATTATTAGATTCATTACCATCAAAGAAACGGTCTGTCACCATAAAGTAGACAACAGATTCATCCCAGTCGAAATCATTTTTGTTTTCTTTTACGCGGTCAACAATTTTAACATCTACTGTTGTAGTAAATTTGTTTCCATACTGGTCTGTAACTGTAATTGGTAATGTCTTAGTACCTAATGTTGTATCTACAGTTGCAGAAATTGTAACAGCCTGAAGTTCTGGCTCAATTGGCATCTCACTGCTTCCACCAAGTGAAGAAACATCAATACTTGCACTTGCTACTTCAAGTTTCTGAGTATCTGTATCAGCCTGTTTAACATTAAACTTAACTACATTATTCTCATTGTAGTTAAATGACTCATTCATAACTTCTGCTGTAACTGTTGCATTTAATTTATAGTATTCAAAATATGAGTAATCTGCTTCATTATATTTTTCACTATTTGAATTGAATGCATCTACAACATAGGTTCCATTTGCTTTGTAACGATAATGTGTTTTGCCATCTGTCAAACCACTCTTTACATACTCAAAACGCTTTGTTGCATCATTGTATGTCATTGGATACTCTGTTCCGTTTACGTCAACAGCTACAGTCATATCCTTTAAAGTACCATCTACAAATGCAGCATCATCACGATAGTAATATGATACCTGTTGTTTTTCTGCATCTACTTCATAGCCAACATTATATGGCATAGCAATTTCCGGCTCACTGCCGGCTTTCATGCTGGCATATATAACCTTCTGGTCAGAAGGGAATGTAACTGAATGGTCTCCACCATCTTTAATCCACGGATCAACTGTTGAATCTAATGCGATACAAAAATCAACCTTTGTACAGGATGGTTTTGCTGGAATTGTTATTGTCCATTTATCTCCACCTACGTATGTAAAATCGGTTAATGCTGAAGCATATCCTGATGACCATGTATAGAACTGTGGTGTAATTCCTTTTTCTTTTAATCCTGGATTCTCATAATCCAATACAAGGTATCTCTTTTCCATTGGTACGATTACAGGCTTCTCATGAACCGGATCTGAACCATCCACATAATATAATACTTCATTTTCATCACCGCTTATTGTAAAAGAACGATCTGCGGTATCAGAGCCGCCATCCCATCCCTGTGTTATGTCATAACGTGCCTTTAATCCTACTGTTTTTCCCACATTACTGCCGGCAACTGTAATGGTCTTTTTAAACCATGTCACATTATTTGCAGCATCATATTCTGTTTCATCAAAAACATATGATCCATTTAATCCGGCATTCCACATCCACATATCAACTTTTCCCATGTCTGTGTCTGTTGATAAATCTTCATTGTAATAATACATTGTAAATGTATGGTCTGGAACCGGTGCCTCCCAGCTGTCCGGTGCTGTTTTATATACGGTTGTATCACCACCACTTTTGGTTCCGGTAACCCAGAGCTCAGTACTTGTTGATGTAACAGAAACATCAATATTATCCGTCTGTGCCCCACTGTTATTATTAAAAATACAGCTGAAATTCTGTTTTACATCCTGTGTATATACTACATCATACCATCCGGAATGGTCAGCATTTTCTGAAATCTGTCCACCCGGCCAGTCTTTTCCAACACCTGCTCCTGTTGCAGAGGCATCTGCTCCCCACATATGATTGTAAATAGTGCTTCCCATTCCTGAAGCAAGATAATGAATGGTTGTAACATATTTCCAATCAGCAGGTTTTGTCTCTGACAAAGAACCATCGAACCAGTACTCTGCTTCTGCCTTTCCTTTTGTAGAAAGTGTTACTCCGTCTAACTGGTTTCCATGTCCATCATCATTTAAAATGAGATTATAATCTGTACTGTTATCTAATGTCAGATGCATTGTATACCAGCCTTCATGACCTTCTGCTGCAGTCATGGTTTTTCCCGGCCATTCGCCTGCCGGCTTATTGGTCTCCTGATATATATATGCTGCAACATCATCGCCTAATGTGCTCTTATAATTAATTGTCAGATCACATTCTGTTGGTACAGACTCTGGAATCAATGTTTCATTCTTTGAACCATCCTTATACCACTGGTATTTTCCATTATCATCCAATAAACAATAAATGCTTGTATCAGAAGTAAAAGTCTTAATCTGCTCAATTGCAGCTCCTTCTGTCTTTATCTCCGGTGCAGCCTTCTCAGCAGAACCTGCATCAACAAACTGAAAACCTGTCCACTCACTGCTCTGTACATCTACATAATAGAGTCCAGAACTTCCATCATATGCAAGCTTTGGTTTTTCCTGATCCCCCCATTGTGAAATGGCGGCATTTCCTGCGCCATGGTTATCTACCGTAGCACCAGCAGCCCAGACATTGACAACCGGTGTATTCCATGTACTTGGTTTGTCCAGGTACAATCGAATAGTTGGACTTGTTCCATCCGCATACGCAGTTGCCATTCCTCCGATTGACGGAATCATAGTCATAATCATCGCCAATACCAGTATCAAACTGAATACCCGGCGGAATATGCCTTGTTTCTTGTGAAAGTGTTCTTTAACCTTTCTCATATTTCCCTCTCCTTTTTTAATATTCTACGATATTATTTCGTTTGAAATATTTTCGTAGTTTTTCGTTATTAAATTATATTCTAAATTTAGATTAATTGACTATTCGCATATTTTCCAAAAAAGCTTTTATTTTTTGTATACTTTGTCCAAATTATGTATCTATAGTCCTACAAATCATAATATATGCACAATTTTATTTATTTCTTTTTTCGAAAACCTTTTAAGATAAATCCAGAAAAAAACAGAGTCAATCCATTCTCCATGAACTGACTCTGTACAAATATCTCAATATACTATTTTAAGAGCTTCCTTATGTGCCCGTCTGTGGCTGCCGGGTACTTCTGGTGCATATAATCCACAATCTGCTGCCATGACTCCTGTGGATTTTTCCTATAACAGGACGTCACATAAGCATACCCATGAATATGCTCTGGTGATGAATACACTGCCACATCCCAGCTATACTCGATTCCCTTTTTATTCACTCTCTTTTTAAAATCACAATTGCAAAGATAAGTCTGCATCATGAGATTTGTTATCGCTCCATCAAAGCCCTTTTCGCCATCCTTGCCAAAGCCCGCCTGCTTCTTCAATACGTTAGAAAAAATCTCGGCATCCTCATTTTTCTCCATGAATCTGTCCATTATCTTTTTATGCTTATTGGGTGCCTTTCCATCCTCGTACAAGGCATCAAAGTCATAGCCATCCCTGCGGTAATTTGCAAATACGGGCAGCCATTCCTTTGATATAAAGCCCGCTTTCTTGTTAAAAAATTTGCCATAGACTATATCGTGCCGCCTTGCTATAATAGCCCGCCACATCCATGGGTCTTTTTCTGGGTTATCACTCCACCAGTGTTCCGGCACCGTTCTTTCCTCCAGGGAGAAGCCCTCTATGTCATTTTTAAACAATGGCAAAAAGCCTGCCCTATTTATATATTCAATTGCCTCATCAACTGTATGTATGCAGTCCGGATTGTCCCAGTCCAGACCATGCATAATCCATTCGCCTGATTCGTTTCCCATAGTTATTTACCTCTTTGATTATGATTTTCTACCATTATATTCCTATATAATTGTAGCTTCAATAAACTTTGCTTGACTTTTTTCCTTATGTATCGTATTATTTGATACAGTTCAAATAAATACTATTTAAGGAGACATATATGACACCATCTACATTTGTGGCTTTTTTTCATGACGCTTTAAATGCTTACAATAAAATGTGTGAGCCTATTCTTGATGAGTTCGATATTCCACAGGTATCCTTTGACATTCTTATGTTTCTTGAGAATAATCCCAACTTGTGTACTGCCCAGCAGATTAGTGAATTTCGCAACATAAAAAAGAATCTGGTTTCTGTACATGTTGATAAATTAGTAAATTCTGGTTATCTGCAAAGAGGGGCTGTTACCGGAGACAGACGAAAGGTACTGCTCTCCTGCACCCCAAAAGCCCGGCCTATACTTGATGCTGGACTAAAAATGCAACAGAATTTTAATAAAGGACTTGCTCTGGGAATACCAGAAGAACACATGAATATTTACAAAGAAATCATCGAATCAATGGCATCTAACGCGCGCCATATGCTTAATGAATAAAAAGGAGGCTATCAGCCATGCAGGATAACAAAAATTTCTTAGGCACAGAGCCTATTGGAAAACTTCTTTTCAAGCTGTCTATCCCGACAGTTATCGCCCAGCTTATAAATATGCTTTACAACATTGTAGACCGAATCTACATCGGACACATCCCCGGTGACGGCAGTCTGGCACTTACCGGAGTTGGAGTCTGTATGCCAATCATTATGATTGTCTCCGCTTTTGCGGCACTGGTCAGCTCCGGTGGTGCACCGAGAGCATCTATCTATATGGGCAGACAGGACAAAGAATCAGGCGAACACATACTGGGCAACTGCTTTGCTCTCCAGATTATTGTTTCTATTGTATTGACTGTAATTCTGCTAATCTGGAGCAAAGATTTGCTGCTGGCTTTTGGTGCCAGTGAAAACACCATCAACTATGCCACAGATTACATGCACATTTACGCTTTTGGTACTCTGTTTGTCCAGCTCACTCTGGGCATGAACGCCTTTATTACTGCCCAGGGCTTTACAAGAGTTTCCATGGTTTCCGTGCTTATCGGTGCCATTTGTAATATTACTTTAGACCCTGTATTCATTTTTGCTCTTAATATGGGAGTAAAAGGAGCAGCCCTGGCAACCATAATCTCACAGGCGGTTTCCACAATCTGGGTTGTTCATTTTCTTTGCAGTAAAAAGACAGATATTCATCTAAGAAAAAAGTATATGCCTCTGCAGGCAAATGTCATCCTTCCCTGCGTCACACTGGGACTTGCGGCTTTCATCATGCAGGCAAGTGAAAGCATTGTAAATGTCTGCTTCAACTCATCCCTGCTTCGTTATGGTGGAGATATTGCAGTCGGTGCCATGACCATTTTGACCAGCGTCATGCAGTTTGCCATGCTGCCTCTCCAAGGTATCGCACAGGGTGCCCAGCCGATTTCCAGCTTTAATTATGGAGCCAAAAATGCAGACAGGGTAAAGAAAACTTTCAGATTGCTTTTAATTACCTGTCTGACATATTCTACCCTGCTCTGGGCTGCTGTCCAGCTTGTTCCTCAGGTGTTTGTAAGCATTTTTACATCAGATGCAGGTCTGGTCGAATTTACAGCACCAGTGCTTAGAATCTATCTGGGAGGACTCTTCCTCTTCGGCATCCAGATTGCCTGCCAGATGACCTTTACCTCTCTCGGTAAAGCTGTAAACTCTATTGTGGTTGCAGTAGTGCGTAAATTTGTGTTGCTGCTTCCGCTTATCTATATCATGCCACAGCTTGCAGCCGATCAGACTCAGGGCGTGTATATGGCAGAGCCGATTGCGGATATACTTGCAGTAACCTTTACATCCGTTTTATTTGCTTTTCAGTTTAAGAAGGCTCTTGCGGAAATTCAGGATTAAAGTTCCAGTCTCATGCTGACAACTTCCTGATAGCCCGAATATCTGGACAGAAATCCCTTGGGATTTCTTCCAAATTCAACAAAGCCTGCACTTTTATACATTTTGCAGGCTTTGGCATTGTCAGCCACAACCTCAAGCTCTAACTGCTTATATCCCGCTTTTTTCGCACATTCCACACAGACCTTCATCAAATTTCTGCCAATTCCAAGCCCCCAGTATTCCTTCAATACCGAAATTCCAAATTCAGCTCTATGCTTTACCTTGTCCTTGTTTCCTATTCCAGAAATACCCGCATTTGCAACAATTTTTCCATCGACTACTGCAAGCAGCATTATGTCCTTGCTGCTCTCCTCTCTGCCCTTCAAAAACTCGCTTTCTCCCTCTACGTCAAAAGCATGTTCATCTGAATATGCCAGCAGATAATCAGTCTCATCATGTACTCTTGCATAGAGCTCTGATACCTCCTGCCCGTCCTCGTATGTGGCATTTCTGATTGTGCATTCCTGTCCATTTTTCATTTTGATTTTGTCTGTGTACTTCATGTTGTTCTCCTCTGTTTTTGTGGGACTTCGTATTGTTCTCCTATGGGGAATATGCGAAAATACTGTAAATTATGACGTTCATTATATAACACGAGAGGCTGCTGTGCAATGTCAAATTTTATTATATCAATGACCATTATATCTGTGGTATGGCATGGTAATGCCTGGGTGTTTATTTTAAACTATTTTAAGTTATTTATGGGGAAATCATCATATTTTGCTTTAGAATTTCAATTTGCAGTTGGATGTGCTGAATTACAATCGGACTATTTACAGTCTCATAGGTCACAATCAAATCCTTTCCCGGTATAATCTCGTTATCTATATAAGTATTTATTTTCTTTACAAAATTAGCTGCATATCTTGGGTCATCCATTCTCCCCGCATGTTCCCAGTACACAAGTTTCCCTGTTCTGACATTCAATATTGTAAAATCTGGATATATAGCCTGCGTATGCCCTTCAATCATCAATTCTAATGGTCTCTCATACTTATATTTCAGCATTTCACGATTTTTATACAATATATTTGCTATTATTAATTCAGACTTTGAACGAACCATTTCTCCCTGTTCTGTTTTATATACCATATTTTCTGAATATTTTTGATTTATTTCATAGATTTCTTCATTCCACCTTCTTAATATTTCATTAGGACATGCCATGACTGGTTTTACTAAGCATTTTCTCTCCTCAGATAATGAGTTATATATACTATTTACAGCTTCATCATCATAGATTTTCTCTAATGTCTCATACATTTTCAACTCTTTCTCCAATAACGGCTTTACCTTTATGTAATAGCTTTTATTTGCCAATTCTCGTGCCAGCTTTATATCATCTTTCCCTATATAATGTTTTACATACTTACCATTTTCATTTAATTGATGATAATAGTATGTTTTTCCTAAGCGCTTTTGAATCTTTAAACTGCCTTCCGGAGAATCTTTTAATCTAGCGTTTATTAGATTTAATATTTTGGTTAGCTCTGCAACCTTTTGCTGTATTATTTGTTTCATGTAAATCCCCCTATCTTGGTGCCTTTTGTCTATATTCTCTGCCCATTAGTTGTCCTGTGTCGGCTTTGGACTGATTTTTCGGCACCTTTTGTCTGTTTTATCTGCCCATTAGTTGTCCTGTGTCGGCTTTGGACTGATTTTTCGGCACCTTTTGTCTGTTTTATCTGCCCATAGGCTGTCCTTATATCTGCTTTAGACTGATTTTCTGGCTCCCTCGCTCTCTTTTCTCTGCCCAAAAGCAGATTGCAATATATCCTTGGGCTGATAATTCTTCCTCTTCAATCATTTTTCTCTGCCCATACTCCATGCTCCACATAATTTAGACTGACTTTTCCGTCCCTTCTGTCTTTTTTATCTGCCTATAAGCTGTCATTATGTCAGCTTTGGACTGATACTATGGCTCCCTCACTCTCTTTTCTCTACCCAAAAGCTGTCCTTATGCCAGCTTTGGACTGATACTATGGCTCCCTCACTCTCTTTTCTCTGCCCAAAAGCTGTCTTTATGCCAGCTTTGGACTGATACTATGGCTCCCTCACTCTCTTTTCTCTGCCCAAAAGCTGTCCTTATGCCAGCTTTAGACTAATTTACAAGTATCCCACTCTCTTTTTCTCTGTCCATTACAACTATCCTCACCATAATGGCATGATATTCAATTAACTAAAAATGGATTTTTCTGCCCGGCATGATTAATATCCCTCTTTTGGGCAGATATAAGAACTATAAAAATGAACCTGGCAATATGAAATACCAGCCAAAAAACACCAACCGAATCTTCCACCGACAGCTTCTCTTGACACAATATGCCATACTCAAAATCTATCACCGACAGCTTCTCTTGATACCTAACACATCAAATGCTTAATACATCAGCCCCACACAAAGTGCGGGGCTGATACTATGAATACTATTTATTAAACAGTATACAATTATTTGTTGTTGATTGCAGCCTGTGCAGCAGCAAGTCTAGCGATTGGTACACGGAATGGTGAACATGATACATAATCAAGACCAATCTTGTGGCAGAACTCAACTGATGAAGGATCTCCACCGTGCTCTCCACAGATACCAACGTGAAGCTTTTGATTAACTGGCTTACCAAGTTTGATAGCTGTCTCCATTAACTTACCAACACCTGTCTGATCAAGCTTAGCAAATGGATCGTTCTCGAAGATCTTTGTGTCATAGTAAGCATTTAAGAACTTACCAGCATCATCACGAGAGAATCCAAATGTCATCTGTGTAAGGTCGTTTGTACCGAAGCAGAAGAAGTCAGCCTCTTTAGCGATTTCATCAGCTGTAAGAGCAGCTCTAGGAATCTCGATCATTGTACCAACCTCGTACTCAAGGTTAATTCCAGCTGCAGCGATTTCAGCATCAGCTGTTGCAACTACGATATCCTTAACATACTTAAGCTCTTTAACTTCACATACAAGTGGAATCATGATCTCAGGTTTAACAACCCAATCAGCATGCTCCTTCTGAACTTCGATTGCTGCACGGATAACAGCCTTTGTCTGCATCTTAGCAATTGAAGGATATGTAACAGCAAGACGACATCCTCTGTGTCCCATCATTGGGTTGAACTCATGAAGTGACGCACAGATAGCCTTAATCTCTTCTACTGATTTATTCTTAGCCTTAGCAAGCTTCTCAATATCAGCTTCCTCTGTTGGAACGAACTCATGAAGAGGTGGATCCAGGAAACGGATAGTAACTGGGCATCCCTCAAGAGCCTCGTAAAGAGCCTTGAAGTCTCCCTGCTGATATGGAAGAATCTTGTTAAGAGCAACTTCCCTCTCTTCCTCTGTATCAGAGCAAATCATCTCACGGAAAGCAGCGATTCTCTCTGGATCAAAGAACATATGCTCTGTACGGCAGAGTCCGATACCTTCTGCACCGAGCTCACGAGCCTTCTTAGCATCTGCTGGAGTATCTGCATTTGTACGAACCTTAAGAGTTCTGATTTCATCAGCCCAAGCCATAACACGTCCGAACTCACCAGCAATCTGAGCATCTACTGTTGGGATAAGTCCAGCGTAGATGTTTCCTGTTGTTCCGTCGATAGAGATCTCTGATCCCTCTGTGAATGTCTGTCCAGCTAATGTGAACTTCTTGTTCTCCTCATCCATGTTGATGTCTCCACAACCAGATACACAACATGTTCCCATTCCACGGGCAACTACGGCAGCGTGTGATGTCATACCACCACGAACTGTAAGGATACCCTGAGCAGCCTTCATTCCTGTGATATCTTCTGGAGATGTCTCAAGACGTACAAGTACGACCTTCTCTCCTCTTGCAGCCCATGCCTCAGCATCGTCAGCAGTAAATACAACCTTACCACAAGCAGCTCCTGGAGATGCTCCAAGACCCTTTCCAAGTGGTGTTGCAGCCTTAAGTGCAGCAGCATCGAACTGTGGGTGAAGAAGTGTATCAAGGTTACGAGGATCGATCATTGCTACAGCCTCTTCTGGTGTCTTATGTCCCTCATCAACAAGGTCACAAGCAATCTTTAATGCAGCTGGAGCTGTTCTCTTACCATTACGGCACTGAAGCATATAAAGCTTCTTGTTCTCAACTGTGAACTCCATATCCTGCATATCATGGTAGTGATTCTCAAGAGTCTCACAAACCTTAAGGAACTCAGCATAAGCCTCTGGGAACTCCTGCTCCATCTGAGCGATTGGCATTGGTGTACGAACACCGGCAACTACGTCCTCACCCTGTGCATTGATAAGGAACTCACCCATAAGCTTGTTCTCTCCAGTAGCTGGGTCACGAGTAAATGCAACACCTGTACCAGACTCATTGTTTAAGTTACCGAATACCATTGGCATTACGTTAACTGCTGTTCCCCATGAATAAGGGATATCGTTATCTCTTCTATATACATTTGCACGTGGGTTGTCCCATGAACGGAATACAGCCTCAATAGCAAGCTTCAACTGTTCTACAGGATCTGAAGGGAAATCTGTTCCTAACTGATTCTTGTACTCAGCCTTGAACTGCTCTGCTAACTCCTTAAGGTCAGCTGCTGTAAGGTCTACGTCAAATTTAACTCCTCTGTCCTCTTTCATCTTGTCGATGAGCTGCTCGAAGTATTTCTTTCCTACTTCCATAACAACGTCAGAGAACATCTGGATGAAACGTCTGTATGAATCATATACGAAACGCTCGAATGCCGGATCTGGGTTTCCAGCGATCATAGCTGCGACAACATCGTCATTAAGTCCAAGGTTAAGGATTGTGTCCATCATACCTGGCATTGAAGCTCTAGCTCCTGAACGTACAGAAACTAATAATGGATTCTTTAAGTCTCCGAATTTCTTTCCGTTAACTTCCTCCATCCACTTAACACCATCCATAGTCTGAGCCATAATCTCATCATTGATCTTACGTCCATCCTCATAGTACTGTGTACAAGCCTCTGTAGTGATTGTGAATCCCTGTGGTACAGGAAGGCCAATCTCTGTCATTTCAGCAAGGTTTGCGCCCTTACCACCAAGTAAGTTACGCATGGTCATATTTCCCTCTTTGAAGGTATAAACCCACTTGTTTGCCATTTTGCAATTCCTCCTAAATATATAATTTGCTTGAATAGCATGTACGTTCTTAAAACGCACATATTAATCATAACATACTTTTACCAAATATCAACAAATTTATTTTGTATGACTTAGCTTATTTTTTCTTATGTAATGCAATTCTGATTGCTCGTTTTGCCTGATATGGGAGGATTTTCTTAAACTTATCCTCTGCAACAGTCATCTCTGAGCACTCTGGATGGTCTCTGTGAAGTGTGATAGCATCAAATGCACACTTTGTTGTACATACACCACATCCGATACACTTGTTAGGGTCTACAACT
>URLU01000059.1 GCA_900548765.1 uncultured Lachnobacterium sp. | reverse complement strand
TCAACCTCCCGGGTATGAACCGGACGCTCTAGCCAGTTGAGCCATCTCGCCATTTGTATCTGTGCTGTCGTATTTATCAGCGACAGCTTGTCTATATTATCATGGCTATCGACATCTGTCAATAACTTTTTTGAATTTTTTTAAATTTATTTTTTTAGCTTCTCCTGTCCCCATTCCATGAACTTTTTCTGGAAGTAACCACCTGTCCAGGCAGCCTCATCCGCAAGTATTTCATTTACAGAATCCATAAGCTCTCCACATACCATAAGGATGTCATATACTCGTTTATAATAGTCTTCCCTGCTCTCATCATAATGCTGCTTTATATTTGAGCCCAATGTTATAACATCATTATTCTGAAATCCACATACAGATATAGTAGCTATACCAAATGTACTTTCACTCTCAGTAATTGTCATGGACTGCATCTTTCTACATTTTATAATGTCCCATTCTGTATTCTTATACTTTGCAAGCCATTTCTGAAATTCTGTTGTATCTCTCTTTTCCATCTATTTCCTCTCTTACGTCTGCGTTTAACTGTCTTCTGCTAATTATAGCATACTATATAATATATTTCATTCACTTTTATCTAAAAACTGGTATTATACTTTTTTCTTGTTTTGGTATTTTACATAGTACCAATCATGAACTACAATGCTTTTATCACGTGAGCACATACATAAATATTGAAAGGGAATCACAATGAAAACAACTAAACAATTAACAATAACCGCTATGTTTATAGCACTTACCTACATATTTACAAGCTTTGTCAACATCAGACTTCCAATTGCTGCAAATGGTGGGCTTGTCCATCTGGGCAATGTTCCTCTTTTTATCTGCGCTGTTATATATGGTAAAAAATCTGGTGCTGCCGCTGGAGCTGTTGGCATGGGACTTTTTGATTTACTGTCCGGATGGACAGCCTGGGCTCCATTTACATTTGTAATCTGTGGTCTTATGGGCTTTACCATTGGTGCAATCACAGAAAAACATCACGGAATAAAATATGATTTGTTAGCTTTCGCTGCAGCATGCATTATCAAGATAGCTGGTTATTATATCGCTGAGGGAATCATATACGGCAACTGGCTCGCGCCGGCAGCTTCTATTCCAGGAAACCTGGTACAGATAGGTGTAGCCGCTGCTATCGTTCTCTTAGTTGTTGAAAAGCTCAGAGTTTTAGCTTACAAGATTTCACCTGAGCTTGCTGTTTAATATCAGCATTTTAATCTATATTTTGGAGGAGAATCATCATGTATAAAGTAATGACACCCGGACCGACTCAGGTTCGTGAAAATGTAAGGACTGCCCGCAGCCTGATATGCACAAACCCTGATATTGACGAGTCCTTCGTGGAATTTTACCACGATACCTGCAAACTAATCAGCTCGCTTCTGTATACAGATAATGAAACACTTATCCTCTCAGGCGAGGGAATACTTGGGCTTGAAGCTGCCTGTGCCACATTGACTGAAACCGGTGATAAGGTATTGGTTATCGACAACGGCATATACGGCAGGGGTTTTGCGGATTTTGTAACCATGTATGGTGGTCAGCCAGCTTTATATACTGTAGATTACAGTAATACAATTGATGTGAATGCTCTAGACGCATATTTAAAGGAAAATCATGATTTCAAATATGCCTCTGTAGTGCACTGCGATACTCCAAGCGGCATGAAAAATGACGTGTCAAAAATCTGCCCTCTGCTCAAAAAGTATGGTATTTTAACATTGGTTGACTCTGTATCTGCCATGTTTGGCGAGGAAATGCGTGTGGACGACTATCAGATAGACATCCTGTGTGGTGGCTCACAGAAGGCCGTGTCAGCTCCTCCAGGACTTACCTTTGTAACTATAAGTGAGGATGCAAAGAAGGCTTTTCACAGCAGGAAAACCCCTGTTGCAGGCTTCTACACAAACCTGATGACCTTTGACAGCTACTATGAGGACAAATGGTTTCCATATACTATGCCTATAAGTGATATATATGGTTTGAGACAGGCTTTTGACAACATCAAAGAAGACAAAGACATGTTAAAGAGACATAAAGTAATCGCCGATGCCACAAGAGCAACACTTAAAGCGGCCGGGCTTAACATCTTCCCTGAAACAGGACTTTGTAATACAGTATCAGTCTTCAAGGTGCCTGAACATGTTGAGATTGAGGACATTTTAAAGGGTATGAGAAATCATAATATCTTAATTGGCGGTTCTTTCGGAGATTTCGCCGGCAAAATCATTCGTATCGGTCATATGGGAGAAAATGCCAATGTGAAAGATATGACAGAGCTCTTTAAGGCTCTTGATGAGGTGCTTCGCTCATTAAATGTGCCTGTAGCAGTAAAAATGGATGAATATTTCACTGCTCATCTAAATTTCTAATTTGTAAACAGTAGGTAATTAACTTTTTAACCATCTGAAGCTGCCGCCGGCAGTCTCACTGGGTGCCACCCGTGCTTATATGCGGGTGGCATATTTTTTCTTAATTTGCTGGAGAAGTCCCCAGTATTACATCGGCAAGCCTATCCGCTGTCTTATCTGCACCATACACATTAATTCCCTCAAAATCCATACTGTGATTTGCAAATGCCGGATATAAAAATCCAGCCTCCGGTGCTCCTGCCTCATAATCACCTACAAGCGGACAGATTGCTGTGATAAGAAACTGATATACCTCCTCAGATTCCCATTGATTTTCTTTATCTGCCCCCTTTCTTGGCACATCATAACTGCCATAAAACACATATATGGCATAAGTGTGGTCTGTCTGGTATCGTTCTCCAATGTATTCATACAGAGAATATAAAAGTGCATCATTTTTTAACTCACACTCCCTTAAGGCCTCTAATAAATGCCCTATGCTTCCCGGTTTTCTAAAAGTCTTATCAAGCCTGTAATTTACCAAATCAGTATTTGGCTTTGCATATGGAACAGCCTTGGCTATCGCCAGATTTTTTCCCCTGTCACTAGCATTAAGTTTTAGAAAATGAGTATTGAAAGAGCCGTCTACAAAGCCCTCCTCATCCATATATGCCCCTGCAAGCCTGCTAAAGCAGTTTCTCGATACCGCCATCCTTCTTGTCAGCTCGAGCATATCCTCTCTGTCTATATTCATTTAATTTTCCTCTCACACTTATTAGTTCTTACGTGTCTTATAATATATTTTATCATACATTTTATACTACTATATCTCTTACCTTTTAAATTTAGATATTGCTGCAATCATCTTTTTTACATCAATTGGCTTTGCCAGATGTACATTCATTCCAGCCTTCTTAGCCTGTTCCACATCCTCTGCAAAAGCATTGGCTGTCATCGCTATGATAGGCACAGTTGCAGCGTCCGGCTTATCTGAGCTTCTTATCCTTTTCGTTGCCTCATAGCCATCAAGCTCTGGCATCATAATATCCATAAGAATGACATCAAAGCTGCCCGCAGGCTTCTCTAGGAACTCTTTGTATGCCTCTAAACCATTAGAGGCTTTTGTAACCTTAGCTCCGCCATCGGTAAGAAGACACTCTATAATCTCCATATTGAGCTCGTTATCCTCTGCTACAAGGATATTCATGTCTGTAATATCATTGGCTTCAGACTTCTCCACATCCTCTATCTCCTGGGGATTAGTGTCGATTTTAAACGGAATTGTAATATCAAACTTGGTGCCCACACCAACCCGGCTGTATACATCTATACTTCCGTTCATTTTCTCAATCAGAGCCTTTACTATGGTCATTCCCATACCTGTTCCCTGATATCGGCTTCTGGCATCACACCTCTCCTGGGTGAATGGCTCATACAGATGCTTGAGGTATTCCTTGCTCATTCCGATTCCGGAATCCTCGATTGTAATTCTGTATACAGCAGTTTCATCATCATAGGAAAGCAGCTTGCTGGAAAACTTAATATATCCCCCAGGTTTATTATATTTCACGCTGTTATTTAATATATTCAGAAGAATCTGGCGGACATGCAGGGGACTTCCATACAAACGCCTGCATTTTGACTCTGCAGCATCATCATATATAAGCTGTATGCCATTTTCCCTTGCCCTGATTTCACAGATTGCAACCGCCTCCGAGCAGACATCATAAAAATCAAACGGCTCACTGGTCAGCTTTGTATTGCCATCCTCAAGCTTGCTCATATCCAGCACATCATTAATCAGACTGAGCAGGTGGTTCGCTGCTATCATAGCCTTTTTCCTGTTGGCATTTATAAGCTCATAATCGTCCTTATGCTTTTCTCCAATCTCCATAAGACCTATTATGCCGTTTAGCGGTGTCCTGATATCATGGGACATTCTGGACAGAAAATTACTCTTGGCATTGCTGGCATTCTGTGCCTTCTGCAAAGCCATCTCGAGCTCGTTCTGTCTGCGCTTCTCCAGTTCTCTGAACTCTGTCACATCCTTGCAGATGTATACAGCATGCAGATGGTTGTCCACAGGGTCCTCTGTCAGAATAATTGTAGCTGTCCATTCTCCCGGCATCTGCTCAGAATCATACCTGATTTCCACACTTCTTTTTCCCTTTTTATAGGCTTCCCTGAGTCCCTCACAGGTCCAGTATCTGTCCTCTTTTGGGGTATATGCCTTCATTCCGAGCTCTTTACCCCTGTATATATTAAAATAATCGTAATATATAGGCAGCTTGATGTCCAAATCATAAAATGGATCATATTCATCTGTTATATGAAATTCTTTTCTAATATATCCATCTGTGACATCAAATTCGTAGAAGTACAGGCAGTCGTTTAAAAGAGCCTCACTGTACTGGGTGTGCTCCCTCTCTCTTGCTATAATCTTGTCAATACATCTGATGCCTACAGCAGCCAAATGATTTTCCTTCTTCTTGTCAAGCTTTACAAAATGCGCCTCATATACATGGCTGCCATCAATTATTCTTTTTCGCTGGTACCTATAGGAAAACTCCTTCTCGACTTCCAGTTTTTCCTTCAGTGCATCCGGCTTCAGAAAATTTAAAAATTCCACCTGGTCTTCTTCTAGAACTACCTTCTGTACCAGAATCTTAGCAGTATCCCAGTATGGCTTACCATTCTGTTCCATTGCTATTTCGCCTATGCCGGATCTCAAGGTCTCGATTGTATTCTGGTCAAGGTCTATAATGTATACAGACTCATAATCTGAGCTTAAGGCTGCGAGCATCTGTGTATTACGTTTTTCATATGCCTTTTCCACAAGCACAGACTCCGTTATATTCTGGTGAAAGCCCTGCACTATGAGCTTATTTCCAACAAGCCCGCTTCGCTTTCCTCCACATCTGATATATATGACACCATCATAAGGGTGAACATACTTATATACAATCTCAGCCTGTTCCATCTCGAGAAGTTTGCCCACATATTCCTCAAAAAGGGAGCGATCATCCGGTGCGATATTTTTCATCAGAAAATCCACTTTTTCCTCTGGTGCCGCATCACTGCTTATTCCCATAATCTCGTCCATGCGGGAATCGGTAAACAGCCTTTTGACTATATTGTCCTCAATTTCCATTCTCCAGAGTCCGATTCTGGCTGTATTTAAGATATCCCCCATTTCTTCTGCTGTAAAAGAAATCAATGTCTATACCCCCATTATAATATCCTTCGCATCATCTATATCCTCTGTGTTTAAACCTATCACCAGCTTCTCGTTGCCTTTTATCTGTCTGAACATCCTGACCTCTATATTTTCAAGAGACAGGCTTCCTGCGATAAGACCTATCATGCGGCTGGTGAGTGCCTCTCCCTCTATACAAAGCAACGTGAAAACATCCCCTATTGATACGTTTATTTCAGATATTTCACTGACAAGCCTCCGCAAAAACTCCGGCATTTTGGAGCGGTACTCCTCTCTCATGGTAATGGCAAGCCAGTCTATGTTTACTGCCTGACATTCACTGGGTATGCCTTCCTCCTCCAAAATCTCAAATATCCTGATTATTGTCTTTGCATCCTTTGCAAGCTTAGGTCTGTCTAACTTTATGGTAAATACACTTAGTGTCCTAAAAATCATTAAAATAACTCCAAATTAATTAATATTCTGCGTCTACATACACACTGTAATTTTACACCATATTAGGACAAAATCCTAGTTTTTTCTCACCAACATTGGGACATATTCATCTGCTAATTCCATGCCAAAATCTACGTTGGGTTTAATCATCTCTCCATGAAAATCCGAACCACAGGAAATCATCAATCCGTTTTCCTCAGCAAGCTTTCTGTAATACTTTTTCTGCATGTATGTATGCTTGTTGTAAAAGCTCTCTATGCCATCAAGTCCAGCTTCTTTCAGACCCTTTATGAGTGATTCCTGCCATCTCTTACCCATCTTTAAAAGTCCGGGATGTGCCAGTACCGCCAGTCCACCTGCCCTGTGTATAATCTCTATTGCTTCCTCTGGTGCCGGCTTTTGACCATCTGTTTTTCTGTGAAACTCTGCTGTGTCAAGATATCTGCCAAATGCCTCCTGTCTGGTCTTTACGATTCCTCTTTCCTGCAGTATTTTCGCAAAATGTGGTCTGCCAAGAGAGGCGTTCCCCTCTATCTCCTTGAGTTCTTCTTTTGAAATCTCAATGCCTTTTTCTTTTAAAAAGGCACATATCCTTTCTCCTCTGCCTATCCTCCTTTCCCGGTAAACCTGACAGGCATTTATCAAATCTGAACACTGTTCATCAATGAATAATCCAAGCATATGGATTTCTTCACCCTTATGGGTGCTTATCTCTATTCCCGGTATAAAATTTACTCCAAGCTCACCTGCCCTGTGTCTTGCTTCCTCTATTCCTGCTATAGTATCATGATCTGTAAGGGCATACATTTTTAGTTCATTTTTCTTTGCCATCTCTACCATCTCTGATGGGGTATATTGTCCATCTGAGACTGTCGAATGAGTATGTAAATCAAGCTTCATATTTTTATCTCCATGATTTTTCATTTATATATACCATAATACATAAAATTGTTTTAAAATACTAACTATAATATATATTTAATAGTAACGGAGGTGGCAGAATGAGCAATATTTTTGATTACATTGACTGGCGTGGTGATTTGTCCTTTACAGCAGACGCTTTCAACTGCGTAGATGGTCTTATATATTCTTCCTTTTCATATATCTGTCCTGACGAGCTTTTTGAAAATAATGTCTTATCAGGCAAAAGCTTGGAGGATATATATGCATATACAGCGTCATTATCCCTGAAGGAACAACAGCTCATCTGCCGCTGTGAAAATGATTTACGTCTGCTTGGTCAGATGAAGGATGCTCCCCGCTACTCTGATTGCAAAATACTTTACTATACCAATATATTAGATACGGAGCGTGAAATCCAGTTTGCTGCCTATACCATAGAGCTTTGCAATTATGGCATTCTCGTGGTTTACCGTGGCACAGACCATTCACTGATTGGCTGGAAAGAGGATATGAACCTTGCCTATCTGGACACCCTTCCCGGGCAGGAATATGCGAGGGATTTTCTGGACATGACCGCCAAAAGCACCCATGGTCCTCTATATATTGTTGGTCATTCCAAGGGCGGCAACCTGGCCATGTACGCGGCTTCAAGCATTGGCAAGCGCACTCAGTCGCGCATTAAGGCAATATATGATTATGATGGTCCCGGCTTCAGAGGAGATTTTTTAAAAAGCGAAGGCTACTTAAATATGCTGCCTAGAATATTTACCTATGTACCGCAATCTTCTGTAGTGGGCATGCTTCTCGCTCATGAGGAACCTTATCAGGTGGTGGAAAGCTCAAATGTAGGGCTTTTACAGCATGACCCCTACTCCTGGAATGTATTGGGCAAAGAGTTCGCTTTTCTGGATGATGTGGACAATATGAGCCAATATACACGCCAGACCCTGCATAGTTGGATTGATGGATTAAGTGATGAGCAAAGAGCGCTCTTTGTGGAAAATGTATACAATATTATTTCTGAAAGTCAGGCTGAAACCCTGTCTGATCTGGTCAAGCCGGCAAACTTTCATCTGATTATGAAGGCTTTGAGCAATGCCAGCAGCCAGACAAAGCAGATAATAGGCGATACTATGTCACAGCTTCGCAAAATTGCTTTCAGAAACAGAAAGAACAAGCCTATTTCCTCTTAATCCTTGCGGCTTGTACGCTTTTAATGTATACTACATCCATAACTTAAGAAATGAGGATAAAACATGGATATTTTATTAGGACAATACAAAGGTCTTGAAGCAGCAATTCCAATGATTAACTACACAGAAGAAGATATACAGGCGCAGCTTCATTCTCTTCTTTCAGGGAATCCTGTAAGAGAGTCAAAAAATGGTCCTGTAGACAATGGTGATACAGCCGTTATTGATTATGAAGGATTTAAGGATGATGTGCCATTTGAGGGGGGAAAGGCTGAGAAATACCCACTTGTCATTGGTTCTGGTTCTTTTATTCCTGGCTTCGAGGAGCAGATTATAGGAATGAATATCGGTGAAAATCGTGACATCAACCTCTCTTTTCCTGAGCAGTATCACGCACCTGACCTTGCTGGAAAGGCTGTTGTCTTTAAAGTCAAGCTTCATGAAATCTATACAGAAAAGCCCGCAGAGCTTAATGATGCTTTTGCTGCATCACTTGAGATTCCTGAGGTTAAGACTGTTGAGGACTTAAAAAAGCATATTATTGAGTACCTCGAGTATCAGGTACAGCTAAAGAAGGATGACGCAATTCGCGAGCAGGTATATGACAAGCTTCTTGCAAACTGCTCATGTATCCTTGCTCCAGAAGCAGTTAATGCAGCAATCGAACAGCAGTTACAGCAGATGGCTGCCCAGCTGGCACAACAGGGTATTCAGTTAGAGCAGTATGTGCAGATGATGGGACAAACCCTTGATTCACTCCGTGAAGAAATCAAGCCTTATGCCACAAAGCAGGCTAAGCTTGAGGTTATTCTTGATGAGATTATTAAGGTTGAAAAGGTGGCAGTTTCTGATGAAGAGATTGATGAACAGTATTCACTTATCTCTGAGCGCTACAGCCAGCCTGTTGAAGTTATTAAACAGGTTATGCCTAAGGCTCAGATTAAATCAGATATGCTTCACATGAAGGCTTCACAGATTATTATTGATTCTGCTAAGGTTACTACTGAGGTGTAGTTGTTAATGTAGTCATAATAAGCTTACTAAATAAATAATAAGTCAGGCATCTGAAAATATTTCAATTGCCTGACTTTATTATTTTCTGATATGTATTATCTCAGTCCATATTACTGTAGGTCATCCTCTGTATAAAAGGTACCTGTCATGGATGCGTTTATCTCAGATATTTCTTTCACTCCGTTTATGTAATCTGCATACACATCCCACAAATCCATTGTGCTGTCTTCTATTCCGTCATCATCTGGAATCCATTGTTTAATCAGAGCTATACGCTCCTCTTTTGTCGTGTTTGCTATAGAATAATCTTTCATTTATGCTTCTTCCTCTATATTGATATGGTATTATGCGTATACGCTAATTCGCCGTTTGAACAGTGTTCAAATATGCTTTTTACTCCACATCACTTAAAACACTCTCAAGTATCTGGTTTATGACATCATTTTCTGAAGTGCCGAGCTGGTCTGCAAGAATTTTCAATTTCTCGTTGCTTGACTCCTTTATCAGGAAGCTCTTTCTGACACTCTTATTTTCTCTTCTGCTGGCAACCAGAGATATTGCAGCCTTAATTGTCTGCTGTTCTTCTGCTCCCTTTGTACTCTTTTTTGATTTTACAGCTTCTCTGGATGGCTTTTTAGTCATTTTGCCTTCTGAGGCGTTTAAAGGGGTCTCTACGGCATTTTTCTCTTCTATGCTAACATCTTTACCTTGGTCCTCGTTTATTGGCTGTTTTGAGCCTTCTGTTACTGGTACTTTTTTCTCATTTTCTTCTTTTTTTACATTCTCTGCATTTTCTGTAATAGTCTCTGCTGTTACTGTTTCTTTTTTAGCATCATCATTCGATGCCTCTTCATACGACACGCCGCTCTGGATAATATCGTCTACCAGGTTCTCACTTTTCTTTGCCTGATTCTGTGCTTTCATTTCCTGTGCAGCTTTGTTCTTTGCTCTTAATTTGTCCAGATTGCTCATTTTATATTATCCCTCCACACTTTCTAAAATTCTCTTTGTAATTGTTCTGTAATCAACTGCTGGATTGCTGTACTTGTCATAATGCTGTAAGCTCTGCATTGCCAGTTTACTTTCAGAAACCTTGATACCTTTTCTTACACTCATAACAAATGGCTTCTCTTCCATCTCCTTTGCTTTCTCACCTAACTGTTCCAAAGCAAGTGTGTGCATAGCTGTGTTCTCCATTTTTGTAAGGATTAATCCTATAACCTGTGCATCTGTCCATTTTAGCTTTCTGTATTTCTTTAAATCCCCATAGATTGCATCTATTCCATCAATACTTCCAGTATCACATTCCGTTGGAATAATCATATAATTCGCTGCAATATAGCTCATGTTCAGGAGTGAATTTCGTGATGGACTGTTATCAATGATTGTAAAATCATATTGATTTTCCACAAAACTAAGCACCTCTTTTAATAAGTATATATCCTCTGGTGCACTGAATTCCTTATCAGCTTTTGATAATTTTTCTGATGCTGATATGAAATCAAAGTCCTCTGTCTGCTGTATTGCTTCCTCAATAGTCTTGTCAGCTTTTAAAACATCATATATAGATGGCTTTGTCTTATCTGCATTAACATAGCCTGTCAGGTTTGACTGCTGGTCAAAGTCAATCACCAAAACCTTGTATCCTAAATCACTGAGGCAGCTTCCAATTTCCCAACAGCTTGTTGATTTTGCCACTCCTCCTTTTTGGTTTGCGATAGCTAATGTCTTCATTTTCTAGTCCTTTCCTTTTAATACAGCACTTTATACTATATTTTGTAATACATATTATATTATCCACTTCAACCTTATAATATAAGGCTTCGCCCTATATATAGGCTTGAAAATTTCTTCTATATTGTATATATTAAATACATCTCTAAATAATATTTATAACATATCTTTTGCTATGTTATCAAGTATATTTGTTAATATATTTGTTTTCACATTATATTATATACATATTAGTATAATTGATATGCTGTTGCTTATTATCTTGTATAATATAATTTATAATATATTTTATGTTGTATTATAAATTATATTATATTTTATACATTCATGTATATTTTACAACATATCTTATAATGTATGTTTAATATATTATAGCATTTATTATATCTCCCATTGCATAATATTTTATCTTTTATATTTTATTTTATATTTAGTATTATACTACAGCATACATTATATAATGTGTTAATATATATATGTATATGCACGTTATAATGTATGTTATAAATATTAATACTCATATATTTCACAATACATTCTATCACACATTCTAGACGGCCTTCGTTCTCCTCGTAGATCTTCTTGAAGGTGCCGACCAGTTCCTTCAG